>NZ_CADAJR010000014.1 GCF_902788255.1 uncultured Methanobrevibacter sp. | reverse complement strand
TTAAATCTTAATTTCTGTGCGAAAATCTGTTGCATCAAATACTTCTTGAAATCTTGATAATACTTGTATTTCTCACCCAATAACCCAATTTTTAAATCTAATTTATCAAAAATACTACCTATCATCTTTTGTTCATTAGTATCAATTGGTATTTTAATTTTAATCTTTTTTAAATCATTAGCATTAATTGCTGGATAACTAGTGCCTGTACATCTCTTTAAAACATTATTAACAAATTTGGAGTAATGTAAATAATGATATAAAAATTTAGAGTTTATCTTTGACTTTATTTGAGCATAACCTGTTGAAGCAACATAATTATCATTATCAAAATCAAAATATAAATTATTCATTTGATATGGTCTTACAGTTTGAAATAAAATATCTCCAACATCTAAAAGTCTCTGTGCTCTACTAGGAGCATCATCGATACCAATTTTACTAATTTTGGTTAAAATTCCATTTTCAACACTTTCTAAATCAATATAAACAAACTCATTAGGTAAATTTTTAGTTTTTGGATTGATAGTAGAAACATCACTTAATTTCTTAATCCCCCATTCCTCATTAAATCCACTAAATCGTAGTTTTGGAACCATCTTCTCTTCACTCATAGAATTCACCTCAACGAAATAGGTGCTCTAATACCAAGCTCATCACAATATTTCTTGATTTCAGCATCTACTTTTTCCATCTCCAAATCAATTCTGTCCAGTTCATCAACTACTTCATCTAAATCAATTGGTTCTTCCTCCTCAAATGTATCCACATAACGAGGAATGTTTAAGTTGAAATCATTTTCTGCAATTTCTTCTAATGTTGCTTTATGAGAGTATTTTTCAATTTCTTCACGATTTGCATAGGTATTAACAATTTTTTCAATATCTTCTGTTCTTAATTTATTTTTATTTTTGACCTTTTCAAATTCTTTACTTGCATCTATGAATAATATGTCCTGATCATCTTCCCTGCATTTTTTAAACACTGCTACAATTGTTGGAATATTAGTTCCATAGAATAAGTTTGCAGGAAGCCCAATAACTGCGTCTAAGTAATTTTTTTCTTCAACTAAATATCTTCTTATTTTCAACTCCGCAGCTCCTCTGAACAGTACCCCATGAGGAAGCACAACAGCCATTGTTCCACTTTCATTTAAATGATATACCATATGTTGTACAAAGGCATAATCTGCTTTGGATTTAGGTGCTAATTTTCCGTAAGCACTGAATCTAGGGTCATCTAAAAATGAATCTTTTCCACTCCATTTTGCAGAGTATGGTGGATTGGCTACTACTGCATCGAAGAACATATCTTTATGTTGTTCATCTTCTAATGTATCTCCTTGTCTTATATCAAATTCGTCATATTTTACACCATGCAATATCATATTCATTCTAGCCATATTGTAAGTTGTAGTGTTCAATTCTTGTCCGTAGAATTTTGCTACTTTTGCTTCTTTTGAAATCCTGAGTAATAAAGAACCTGAACCACATGCAGGGTCATAAACTGTCTTTATTTTATCTTTTCCAAGTGTAACGATTTTAGCTAAAATTTTTGATACCTCTTGTGGAGTATAGAACTCTCCACCTTTTTTACCAGCTTCAGATGCGAATTGGCTCATTAAATACTCATATGCATCTCCTAATATGTCTGATTCATCTTTATCCAATTCAAAATCAATATCATTTAAAAGTAATAAGACTTGAGATATTTTTTTGTTTTTATCTTTGTCTTTTTTACCTAATTTTTGTGAATCCAAATCTACATCATCAAATAAGTTATTAAAATCATTTTCACTGGCAGTGCCTAATGAAGAATTGGTTATTTCATTAAATGCTTCCCTTAAATCATTTCTGATTGGTTCATCTACTTTACATTTTTTAATAATTGAACTAAATAAATGTTCTGGAGTTATAAAGTAACCTAATCTTTTAATACTGACTTTAGCAAGTTTTTCTTTTAATTTTGCATTTTCACATGCTTCTTGAAAAGTTATTCCATCTACTTTCAATTGTCCATTCAAATAAGTTTCTTGCTTTTCTGACAAGTAACGGTAGAATATAAAACCTAAAATATAGTTCTTATACTCATTCGCATCCATATTTCCTCGTAATTCATCTGCAATTGCAAATAATTTTGTTTCTAAATTTGTAGCCATTGTTTTTCACCTAGTTAAAATTAAAAGTATCAAATATTTCTAAAATTTCAGCTTTTACTCTTTCAAGTTTGTCTATTTTATCCATGAATTTTAATTCTTTGTCTTTAAAGGCAGATTCTAGCAAATCTTCATCTATTTTATCTGCAAATTCAAATTCGCTTAAAATTTCTCTTGTAATTTCTTCACTTAATTGTTCTTCATCAATTAAATCACAGATAGCTTGTCTTCTTTCACTATTAATATAGTTGTCAAATTCTTCTTTAATGTTCAAATTATTGTCCCTAATACGATTAAGATGTTCGTCCATGAATTTTTCCATCAATTTAATCTTGCTTCTGAGATGAACAGTGTTTTTCATCATTTTAATGATTTTTTCTCTTTCTTCAGGATATTTATCTTCAGTATTTATATTTTCGAGTAATTCTAAAATATAATCTACATTGATTTTATCAGTTCTAAGTAGGTCTAATACAAATTCGACATCATCTATTATACTACCTTCACCGCCTTCATCATCGCCACCCTCGGTGATAAAAGTTTCAATTATATCAAGATAAGCACCAGTAAAATCTTCATATTCCTGTTCATCAATATCTAAATCATCGAAAGTGAATTGTGAAAATGTATCCAATTTATTCTTTGTTTTTGCTAATTTATTAAATCCTTCAATGAACTGAGCGATTTGTTTTTCACTTTCTAACTCATAAGCTTCTTGGGCTGTTTTAACTATCTCGTATAATTTTTCTAAATCTTTATTAAATGTTTCTACAAGTGCTTCATAAGCAGGCAATAATATGCATTCAATAGGAGCATTATCTGAGAATAATGCAAGTGCTTTATCAACTTCATCAGGGAAAGGTCTGTCAAAACATATTATATTTCCATGTGATTTACGGTCATTGTATATTCTGTTAGTTCTTGAAAATGCTTGTAGCAATCCGTGGTATTGTAAGTTTTTATCAATATATAATGTATTTAACTTTTTACTATCAAAACCAGTTAAAAACATGTTTATGACCAGTAATAAATCGATTTCACGAGTTTTCATTCTTTTACAAACATCTCGGTGATATTCTCTCATAGTCGAAGTATCAAAGTTAGTTCCAAACATTTCATTGTAATCGGCCATATATTCATCTAATTGTTTTTGAGGATGTTTTTCTTCAAAAGCTTGATTTGGATCATATGTAAAAATGGTTGCTACCTTGAAATCCAATTTTCTTTCAGCGATTTTGTCTTTAAACAATTTATAATAATCATGTATAAATCCAGTTGGATTATCCTTAGATTTTGGTGAAACCGCAAAAATAGCATTGAATTCTCTACCTTTTGTTTTAGCATTATAACTATCAAGAATATAGTCCACAATTATATTTAATCTGTCAGGATGAGCATAAGCTTCATTTTCTTTGATAGATTTCACTTGCTCATCTATTATGTCATCTTTTGCTTTAATTGTATTATAATAGTCTATTGAGAATCCTAACACGTTATGATCAGCGATTGCATCTTTAATCATATAAGTGTGTAATCTTTCACCGAATATCATTTTTGTAGTCTTGTGACCAAAAGCATTGTCCCTAAATATTGGAGTTCCTGTAAATCCAAATGATAAGCAGTTTTTAAAGAAATTACTTATATCTTGTTGCATTTTGCCGAATTGGCTTCTATGACACTCATCATAGATAAGAATGATATTCTCATCTTTAATTTTTTCAAGTTTTTTTCTAGTATTTTTTCTATTAACTGCAATTGATAATTTTTGAATGGTTGTTGTAATAAGTTTATTTTTATCACTCAATAGGTTTTTAACCAATGCTCCAGTGTGCTCTGATGTTCCTACGCAGCCTGGACAGAATTTACCAAATTCCTTGTTTGTTTGGTCATTTAAATCTCTTCTGTCAACTACAAATATTACTTTGTGGATTGATGGTTCTTCTGCTAATAATTGGCTAACTTTGAATGAAGTCAATGTTTTACCACTTCCTGTTGTGTGGTAGACATATCCATTTTGTTTATTTTCTAATGCTTGTTTTAATACGGCATCTACTGCATTCTTTTGGTAAGCTCTAAGTACCATCAATTGTTTTGATGATTCATTGAGCACCATGAATTTAGAAATCATTTTAGCAATATTGCAAGGTTCTAAAAAATCTTCTGTAAATTCTTTTAATGAATGAATGTTTTTATTGTTTTTATCTTTCCAGTAGAATGTATATCCAAAATTAACTTCACTAGGTCTGCCATTACAAAAATACTTTGTTTGATTACCATTACTTACAATAAATATTTGGATATAATTAAATAAATTATCATAAGAATATTCCATATATTTTTTTACTTGATTAAAAGCCTTTGAAATTGGCAATCCTCTTTTTTTAAGTTCAGTTTGAACCAAAGGCAAACCATTAATTAATATTGTAACATCATATCTATATTCGTGTTCTTTTCTCATTGTAATTTGATTTGACACTTGAAATATGTTTTTACACCAATCTTTTTGGTTTAAAAATTTAATTGATACTGCAGTGTTATCTTCTCTTTTAATTGTATATTCATCTCTTAATTTTTCTGCTTTATCATATATTGAACCTGAATCTAAATATAATAATATTTTATCAAATTCTTCATCAGTTAATGGTTTTCCATCAAGTTCTTTTTTATTTAATTTTTCTAACTGGATTTTAAAATTAGCATTTAACTGTTCTTCATTTTTTATTTTGATTCTTTCATAGCCCATGCTTTCTAGATATTCAATAAATCTATCCTCAAGCATGGCTTCACTTTCTACTTTTACAGACATAGCGACTCACCCAAAATATGCAGTATTGTTATATAGTTATGTTTATGTGTAATCTGTTATAAATTTTAGTTATAATATTTAAACTTTGAGTTTATGTAAATTAGTTCTTATTTTCAATTATAAATAATATAAACAAAAAATATTGTATTGGAAACACGAAAGTAGTTTGGCGACTCACTTTTTTTGTTTTCCGATGGAAATAAGTCAGACCACATAGTAAAACTGCTAAACTTAACCTTTAACTGTTTATTATCCAATTTTCAGACTTATTTCCATTTTATCCCTTATGTTCCTTTTTTTGATGTGCCGAAAACAAATGTATTCGGTGATATAATGAAATTAATTGAAATTACTTCTATGTGAGGTATCGGAACTATGACACTTCACATAGCATTAGATGGGATAGATGGGCTTGGAAAGACCACTCAAGTAAAAAAGCTCAAAGAATTTTTAACAAAGAAGTCATATAATGTTAAGACTTTAATCCCAGTTCAAGACAAAACAATTCTATCTATATTAAATAGCTATAATTTAACACTCTCGGAAATGGCATTATTAACAGCCATAGACAAGAGTTTAACAAGTAACTGGGAAAATCTAGACCAGTACGACATCGTATTGTGGGATACAAATATCCTACACAGTCTTGCATACCATACCAATGGAGATGTTAAACCATCATTTATCAAACAGATAAACAGATTTTCTCCTGAAATGGACATTATCATTGTCATTCAGCACTGCGAATATATGCAAGAACAGAATTTCACCCATAGATTGCAGTACGATTTAATTCAGAAATTTGACAAGCTTGTTGAAGAATATCAGAATGCCTATGCTATTGACTATATTCCAGATAAACCTGATCAGATGTTTACCGAGATTGTTAGGCTCATTTTCGATGTACTACCAACTTGCAACTGGTGTGGTAGATTGTTTACCAAATCTGTTTCTAATAAGAAATATTGCTCAAAAGAGTGTAAGGATTATGCCAAAGAAGAGCAGAACAGAAATAACTTCAGGATTTACTACAACAGATACAAGGATACAATGAGCGAGTCCAAGAGAGGTGCATTGGGAAGTAAAGGTGCAAATCTTCACGGCAGGGCAAACAATGACCACGAAGTTGAAGCGAAGTTGATAGCAAATGAAAAAAGGAGATTAGGTTTGTAGAATTTCATTAATCTAATAAGAATAGCATTTAAAAATTTTTATATTTTTATTATAGTTTTTAGTGAAGAGGTGTCAAGGTCAATGGCGAATAAACCTTATTCAAACTTAATATGCCCAGTATGTGGAGTTAAAGGTGATTTTATGCGAGATGACAATGAGGAAGTGTTTTGCAATCATTGTGGTTTGGTAATTGAGTCTCCATATCCTTATAGTGCAGGTATCAGATTTAAGACATTGAATGACATCTTACTTGATGAAAAAATCAAAAGAATCAAAAATTCTCGATGGAGGAGAGAAAATGACAGATTTAAAAAGTTTTAAAAAATACAGTTGGATAATCAGTGGAATATTTGCCATTTTAGTGTTTATAAGTGGATTAACTGCCAATGACATTAGTTTCTTGCCAACCAAATATCAGTCAGTTGCAGTTGGGATAATTGGAGCTTGTGCATTACTGGTCAAAATCATACCTGAAAATTACCGTGTAACTCGTGCTGAAGACATTGTAAAAGCAGAATATGAAGAAGATGGGTGTTAAATGAATAATATTGAAAAGGAGTATGTTCCTACCTGTGCAGATTGCAAATATGCGGATTACTACATAAATTGGTGGGAATACCCTTATTTTGACCCTAGATGCAGAATCACTAAAAATCAGATAAAGGACACTGATTTGGCTTGCGAACACTTTAAACTCATAGGGAGACTAAGCAGATGAAAAAGCAATTAACCGAGATTATTCCATGGAGAAGAACAATCTGGACATATGGATTCGTGAAGACCACATTGTCAAGTTCTTTAATATCAACTGGTGTTGTATTAATCTTCAACGGAATAACGGAACACCCATTATTCAATGGACTAAATGAAATAGCAATTTTCAGTGGTTTTCTAGCAATTATCTTGGCGATTGTAGTTATTACCAGTATTGACAGATACAAAGAGAAAACAAAAAGAGCAGAACTAGAAGCAATCGACCAACAAATTGATGAGCGAGCACTTGAAATTGCAGAAGAAAAAGTTTTAGAATATCTTGATAAAATTGAAGGTGATTAATTATGGTGGAAATTGAAAAAATCAAAATTACTGACATTATTCCTGCAGACTACAATCCTAGATTTATATCAGAGTCAGAGACAACTAAACTCAAAAACTCATTGGCTACATTTGGACTAGTTGATCCAATTGTAATAAATCTGAAGAACAATCATATCATTGGCGGTCATCAGAGGTTTGATGTACTCATTGACCAGCACCTTGAAGATGACAAAATCTTTGATGAACTGAACATTATCAAACTAGGAGACATCGGTTGGGTGTTTACAGATACCGATTTGAAAATAGAGTCAGATGACCACGAAAAAGCACTCAATCTAGCACTCAATAAGATTTCAGGTGATTGGGATTATGATAAATTAACTAATCTATTTAGTGATTTGAAACTAAGTGATTTAAATGTTGAACTAACAGGTTTCGATGATACTGAAGTTGAAGTGTTGTTAGATGATTTTGAATACAATGAAATCTTTGAAGATATTGATGCAGGAGTAGAAGAGCCTGATGAAGAGCTGGAAGTCATTCAAGACAATCAAAAGGACCATAATATTGTCTATATATCATTTATCGACATGGAAAAAGCCAATAAGTTCTTAGAAATAATTGACCACAATACATTTTTCCGTGAAGATAGCTTTAAAAAGATTGTAGTTGATGGAGACGAACTAGTTGAGAGGTTAACAAATGAAGAATCAGAATAGACAACCCGAAAAGAATTACCAAGGAATAACATTGAAGACCAAGTACGAGTCTTGTTTTATGCCTATCCTCCTTGATGATTATACATTCTGCAGTTACAACTGTCTTTACTGCGATGCCAATGCAAGAAAATCAATCAATCTACGTGCTAAAAAGCAGGGAAACATTGTTAAACACGACTCCATGCCATTAAGGACTATTGACCCTGATTTGATAAAAAGAGTTTTCACTGCAATATTAAATGGTGGAGAAATCCCTAAAACATACAGGTTCCTTGAAAAGTATGTGAAAAACAGAAAGATGATTCAATTCGGTACCGTTTCAGACCCATTCTGCAATAATGAAAGAAAATATGGAGTAACATATGAGCTGCTTGAATTCTTTGATGAAATTGACTATCCACTGACCTTTTGCAGTAAAGGTTCTATGTATACTAAGCCAAAGTATATGAATATTATCAAAAATCACAGCCATAACTGGCATTTCAGGATAGCTATATCAACCTCCAACGATTTAATTGCTCGTAAGGTTGAAAGAGGAGTGCCTTCACCTACTGAAAGATTTAACAACATTAAAAAACTCTCCAAGAACGGTATCAAAGTAACTCACATTATCCGACCACTAATTCCAGGATACAGTGATGTTAAGGGATTAGTTACAAAGGCAAAAATGAGTGGAGCTTATGCTTGTAAAATCAGAGATTTGTTAGTTAAACCAGTATTACCTGAATTCTATAAAAATAGAATGTTAAAACTATCAGAAATCACTGGAGTGGACTTATACGATTTGTATACCAAAAAAAGCCAAGAAGAACGAGATAAAATATTGCAACCCTATTACGATGAATTTATTGAAACCTGTCGGAAATTGAAATTATACTATGCATGCAATAAGTCTAGACAAATCTACACCCCTAGTTACTGTTGTTGTGCTATTCCTCCTGATATGCATAAATATCTGTATTTCGGTAATTTTACACATGCGGTTGAACAAGCCCAAAGAAGAAAATCAGATATTATAACTTTCAAAGATGTTGGTAAATATTCAAAGGAATGTTTTAAGGGTGTCGAGTCAGAGGTTTCTGCATGTATAGCTGATTCTAGATCAAAGGCGCAAACACTCAATATGGACTGCCATGACTTTACACGATGGTGTTGGAATAATCCACGGAAAGTTGAATTAAGGACTAGAAATCATGTGGAAAAGGTAGGCATCGATGAAAATGGTGATAACTTGTATCGTGTCAAGGAATTAGAGGGATGGTATGAAAAGGACAAACAGACAGACTAAACCTCACAATGCGGTGATAGAACTGACATATGGGTGTAACCGTAGATGCAAGTTATGTTTTCGGCAAGTAAGACATCTCAAAAGAGATGAATATTACTTTATGACATTGAGTACTGCTAAAAAGATTGCAGATAGTCTGAAAGTATTTGAACCAATGAGGTTGCAGTTCGATTACAGAGGAGAACCATTATTGAATCCTAATTGGAGAAAAATCTTAGGATTATTTAGAAAAACCTTGCCAAAATCACAGATTCATCTGATAACAAATGGAGATTTTTTAGATATTGCAACTGCAAAGGAATTCTTTGAAGTAGGTGGAAACATCTTATCTGTGGATTGTTACGATGGAACTTTTGACGAGAGAGTTGAATATTACAAATCCAACAAATATTTTAAAGTACATATTGATGGAGAAACAGACTTCAAACCTTACGAAAGACATAATCCAAATACCACACACGAAATGGTTTTAATTCCTGATAACTTTGCAGTAAACAAAAAAGGATTGAGGACTTGGAATAATCTTGCTGGAAACTTAGATTTCAAAAGTGCTTCAAAATTAGGTTATGAACCTCTTGAAAAACCATTGTTTAAACCTTGTATACTCCCATTTAAAGACTTGGTGATAAGATACAATGGAGATATCAGATTATGTTGTTTAGATGGAGAGAATAATGCCAGTATCTTTGGCAACATTCATAATACTGACATTGAAGAGTTTTGGTATAACAACAGGAGATTAAATCTCATTAGAACTTTGTTGTATAACAAATTAAGAATTCACCCTCCTTGTAATCGCTGCGACTATGGAGTAGGAGGTGTTTTCAGTTTCATTCCAAAGTATAAGGCAATACCTGAAGATAAGATTGAGAGATTGAAAGAGAAATATTACTGACTTGCTTTTTTCACTATATAATATATCCTTTTCACTAAAAAGCAAGTCTTATTAAAGGAGATTGATTATGGCAAAGTTCAACGATGAAACTATTCAAATTATTTTAAAAGCTCGTGAGTCTGGTCTTAATCAAAAGGAATGTGCAGAGGTTGCAGGGATAAATGAAGCTACATTGTATAAATGGCTTAACAAAGGTAAACAAGCAAAGAGAGGCAAATACAGAGATTTCTACAATGACTTTCAGATGGCTAAGAATAGGAACAAATTATTTCACTTAAAGAAAATCCATGAAGCTGAACAATGGACTGCATCGGCTTGGTATCTAGAAAGAGTTTATCCTGATGAATTTGGTAGAAAAGACCGTATGGACTTAAATCACGACGGAAAATTGGAAGTAGAAAGCAAGAAAAGTCTAGAAGAAAAAAGGATTGAAAATGAAAATTACTTTAAAGAGCTTGAAAGAGAATTGGATGAATTATAGAGTGGATTTCAAATCAACAGTGATAGACAATCCGTATATACCACATAAACCATTTCTAAATCAGGTTCATTTTCTAACTCACCCCAGTGAAGAATTACTTTATGGAGGACAGGCCGGAGGTGGAAAGTCTGATGCTCTCCTAATGTCAGCATTGCAGTATGTTAGTGAACCTGACTATTCAGCTTTAATCCTAAGGAAAACATATCAGGATTTATCTAGACCTAATGCTATCATGGATAGGGCGAATAAATGGCTCTCCACTCACGATGAGTTACATTGGAACAGTAATACAAAGACTTGGACATTCCCAAGTGGAGCCACATTGAGCTTTGGATATCTAGCCCATAATAATGATCTCGACCAGTATCAAGGTGCAGAGCTACAATTCGTGGGATTCGATGAGCTTACACAATTCCCTGAAAATCAATATACTTATCTCCACAGTAGATTGAGGAAACTTGAAGATAGTGATGTTCCAATTAGAATGAGAGCAGGGACAAACCCAGGAGGACGAGGTCATGACTGGGTGAAAGATAGATTCATTAAAGATGATGCCCCAAATCCTTTCATTGCTTCCAGCTATTTAGACAATATATTTTTGGATAGAGAACAATACGGTCATCAGCTAGACAAACTTGATGAATTAACAAAGCTTCAGCTAAAATATGGTGATTGGGATGCAGTTCTCAAAGAGGGATTATTAATTAGAAGAGAGAGATTGAATAGTGCCTTAATATCATATGAGAACACCTACAAGACTTGGCAACCAACTTTCAGTGCTATCGGAATTGACCCAGCAAGTACAGGTTCTGATAAATTTGCTATGTCCTGTCTAGTGTACTTTAATAATGGAAAATTGGTATTGGTAGACTTAGATGCCACACCTTCAGCTTTTCCTGAAGAAAGATTAAGAAACTTCATAATAAGAAATTCTAAGTGGAATCCATATGTAGTGAATTTTGAACAAGAACCAGGAAGTGATTCTACATATGCCCTCAAACACTGGCAAGGAGTATTAAAGGATTTAATAGCTAAATATGGATTAATAGTGAAGAAAACACAATCAAGTAATTCTAAGTACAATAGAGCAAGACCTACTGCGAATCTCATTAGACAAGATAGATTGTATTTTGATAATAGAATTAATCCTGATAGATTAAGAAGTTTATTCAATCAATATGTTTATATTCACCCTGATAAAGAAATAATGAAAGAATATCCATCTCCAGATGAATTAGATAGTTTAGGATATGCTTTTATGGAAATACAAAATGTAATAAGATTATAATCATTAACTGATAATCTAATCTTAAAATTGAATGTGAATGATTATTAATTATTTTAACCTAAAAATTGATTTAAAACTTCATAAACATCTTCTAAATCAACACTACCAGTTATTATAGTTATTGAATTTGAATTAATCTGTACTTCATGAATAACTGTATAAGGATAACAATATTTGGTAGAAAATGATTTTACTGCAAAGTAACTATCAGAAACGACAATTAAACTGCCTTTAACTGAACGATAGCCACCTATTTTCACGGTTACATCTTTATTTAAATATTTTTTTAATAAATCTTTCATGATTAAATTTTTATTTTACCTATATATAAATTTGTAAAATTAATTTATTTTTTCTAATAGGTTTCATTATTTGAAATCTCACTATTTTTATTAGAGTATATATTGAAGGTGCATTGATTTACATAAACAAACTTTTCAAATAATGTTACCGAATTTACATAGAGAATATACCACAATTTTTGCAAAGTGTCTAACCATATTGATTTTCCTTCCGTAATGTACCTTCATCATTCTAATAATTATTTTGAGCTGATAAATATGAAGATTAACTTTTCTCGATTGAATAACGGTTTAGAAATAAACAAACAACAAATCCAATCGAGTATAGCACCAAAAACAAGCAAAGAAGATAAGGATTACAAATACAGGATTGACCCAATTGTCCCTGTTGGAATAGCACAAAATTTAATCCTGCAGAACAATAGGCTTGATAAGGCAATCCGTATCCTAGCTCAAGATGTAATCCTTAATGAGATAACCTATCTAACTGATGAAGAATCAGAGATAGAAGAAACCGTTGCTAAATTTTGGAAAAATAATATTAATGAATTATACAAACAACTTCAGGAATTCTATTCCTATGGATTCGGTGCTTCTGAAATAATATTCGATGAAGAAACTGGTCTACCAATCAAGCTATATCAAATCCCTGCCGAAACATTGTTCATCAAACAGGATTCAAACCGAGATGGTACTTACAGTTATTATGCTATCCAAAAAGTCGATGGAAAAGCAGATGTGAAGATGAAACTAAGCAGATTCCAATACGATGAAGAGGATAGTGATCTACCTACATGCTTTTGGTTGGGAGGTGGAAAGACTTCTGAGTTTTATGAAATCCCTTATTGGCTACCTGCATTCAACAGTATAGCTGCCAAAGTAGCATTAGATGAATTAAATGCTAAAAAGATTAATGAGGGAAATTTAATGAGTGGAATACTTGTTATTCGCAGACCTCCTGCTTTCGAGGGACAGAAAGAAGAAACTAAAAAAGACCTTGAAGAGCAGATGAAAGACGCAGGAACTGGAATACTGACTCTTGATTTAGAGAGTTTTAATACAGAGATTCCATTGGAAGTCAGTTATGTACCAATTTCAGAACAAAACTATTCCTACCTATCAGAATTGGCTGATAGGTGTGATGAAGACATTCTTGCCTGTTTTAGCATTCCGAAAGTCAGGCTAATGATTGATGATGTAACAGAGTCAATGAATTCTCAAAAATCAAATACAATCTACGAGATTTATACAAAATCGCTGGAGAACGAGCAGTTACCGTTTGAAATTGAAATCAACAAATTTAACCGAAAATACTTCAAATACAACGGTGTAGTAGATATTGAAACTCCAATATTCAGTGATAAAAAAGATGTGGAAGTCGGAAGTATTTTAAATCTATTCAATAACGGAATTCTAACACTTGGAGAGACAATAAAAGCTGTAAGTGTATATTACCCTAAATTGCAATTGGAATATAATGATGCTAACCCATTGTTTAATGAAAGATACTACAATGGCAGGTTGTTAGGCTTGACCGATTATTCTGAAGATGACTTAAATGAAGCGAATGAGGTTATGACATGGCTTCAATCCTAAACAGGAAATATTGGGAGAGAAAATCACTCATTGAAAAACAACAGAATCAATTGAGTGCATATTATATCCAAGTCTACAACAACAATATCATTGATCAGTATGTTGAAGATTACATAAATGATAAACCGGCAGCTAAACCTACCCAAGCAATGTTGTACGGTGATTTATATGTCCTAAACAAACCTACGGTATACAAACAATATAACAAAATCATAAACTCAAAATATACATCTAATTCAGCACTACAACATATGTTCATCAAGAATAAAGCCAATTCGAGATTGAATACAATTGTAGAAACAGAATTAGATAGAATAACCAAAAATTTAAATTATACTGAAAAGGTATTGGGAAAATATGAATTAAACCTTAAAGAATACCAAAAAATAGCTAAAAGGGAAAAGAAGATTGCAAATCGTAAAAATATAATGGAAAAATCAGTAAAAGATGTCGATTTCATTCGTAGTAAATTTGGCATAAACATTCCTTCTAATGATTTTAATTACAGAGATTTAACTCCTACTGCTGAAGCAATGAATAGGCAAACTCAAATGGATGCCAGTTGGGAAGAATGTGATGCTATCAATCAGGAAGCAAGAGAAAAAGGATTAAGTGATGTTTACACACAGAAAGAATGGATTTGGACTAATGAAGGTCAGACTACAAGGCATTCTGCTAATGATGGTCAGATAGTTGATTTCTATGAACCGTTCCAATGTATGCACGATGTAACTGGTGAAATTGAACCTTTAATGTATCCTTGCGACCCAAATGGCAGTTTTGAGAATACATGGATATGCTATTGCCAATTCAGAGCATTCTAATCTATATAAAACTATTTACTTTTAGTACAAAATTAACCTACATTAATTATTTGATTGATTTGATTTAATTCCAATGACTTGTTTTATAGCTTTTCATTATTTTAATCAAATCATTGTTTATTTTTAATCGTGACATAGCTGTATTTTTTCTAGTTTAAATCTAGGAGCTATGAAAACTGTAAGAGAGGCATTTAATTGAACGAAGCAACTTATATCACTGGTGTTGTTATTGCTAATGGTGTTCCAGACAGTGATGGCGATTGCCTAGATAAAAAAGACATCAAAAAGATTTTTACAAAGTATCTAGACAGAGCTACTGATGTAATGCACACTAGAATCAAAAACGAGGGTGTCGAAGTCCTTGCAAACTGGATTACTGAAACCGACACCGAACTCAATGGTAAAATTGTTCCAGCTGGTTCTTGGATGGCAACTTTTGCAATAACTAATGAAGAATTACTATCTTCAATAAACGATGGTAGTATTCAAGGTTTAAGTCTTGGTTCTGTTTCAGAAGATGCCATGACTAAGAAATATTGGTTTATTAACAAATCTATTCACTATCAAGACTTAGATGATATGGAAGAAGTTATTCCATTGTTTATTAGTTTTGTAGACAAGGGAGCAAACCAATATGGCTTGGAAATAATGGATTACAACGTTTACATCAATAAAAATGATAAAACTGGTGAAAAAATGACTAATGAAAATAAGAATGAAGAACCAATGATTCCGATATCATCTCTTGCTAAACTTCGTGATATCTTCAGTATCAACAAAAGCGAAACTGAAGATGAAGAAAAGCCTGATGAAACAGATATCGACAAAGATGAAACTGTTGAACAACCACCTGTTAATGAAGATATCACCAATAAAGATTTATTGGAACAGTTACCAGGTGCAGTAGCTCAGGCAGTTAAAGAAGCAATTACAGAAGCAGTATCAAAAAGTGGAACTGACCCTAATATTGATAAAGCTGATGAAGAGGAAGAAAAAGAAGATGATGTTGAAATCAACAAATCTAAACAAGATAAAGATGATGACTCAGATGAAGAGACCAACCCTGAGGAAGATAAAAAAGACGATGTTGATATTAACAAAAGACAAACTTCTATGACTGATGTAGCAGTCGATATGACTCCCCCATCTGATTTCTATGAAAGAACTGGTAGAGATCACTTAGGAAGAAAAATTAGAAGTTAAATTACATTAACCATATTTTATAATTTAAATTTACAATAAGAGCTGATAAATATGTCTGTACAAGTTGTTACAAGTGAAACTATTGAAAAAAACTTGCCATTTATCTTAAAATGGTCTAAAAGCCCAAGAAATAATGGAGGAGCTATCAACCCAGGTTGGAAACAACAAACTGAAATTGATAGGTTCTTAGAATTGGTGGAAAACACCCCATCTATTTTAAACGATGCTAGGTTCATTCAAATGGAAAGTATTGAACACGATATCAGTTATCTTCGTGTTAAAGCAAGATTACAATCCATGAAAAAACTTAGTGGGGAAAACAAAGGTGCTCCATTACAAAAAGAGTACACTACTGATTTAGATGAAGTAGTTCCTGAATTTAGTAGAAATAAACTTGAAGCTGAACCGTTCTCAATATTTACATACACTAGCAAATTATTCTTAAAAACAAACATCGAAAAAGAGAGCTTTTTACCACATATGGAAGCTATCCTTGCCGAAAGAGCAGGTTACAGTGCAGAAAACATTGGTATGTATGGTATCAAAAACGATAACACTACCGATACAGATGGTATCCACCAAATAAATGGAATATTCAAACAATTGGAAGATATTGCCAGCACATATGAAACCAATGTAGCCAAAGACCGTAGAGCACCTATGGGATATTATCATGACATTGACGCAAGTAAAGATTTAGTCAAACAAATCAAAAGAATGATAACCCAATTCACTAAACAAAAAGGGAAAAGAGCTAAGGCAAAAATCTATGTTTCTACTGAACTAGAAGGATTGCTCATTGAAGAAGCTGATCAAAGACCAACCGAAAGAGGAGATAACCTTTATTTCGATGATAACGGTCAATTAACATTATGGGGTGTTCCGATAGCACAAGCTGATTTCCTTGATGAACCAGATAATGGCTACGAGGAACAAATTTTAATGGCTGACCCTGATTCTATTGTTTTCGGTTTCTTAAATGAGATTGAGTCTGAAAACGATTATGAATTATCTGCAAAAGCATACTTATCTACAGTCGATGTGTATTTCGATGTTTTAATCTTATACAATAAGGATGTACTCGCAGCTAAAATCAAAAATATCCCTTCTGCAGTGATTGATGATGAAGAAGGTGAGGTTACTCCCTAATAATGAGGTAAATCCTGAAACTCGCAACATAAACTTCATCATCAACGATGGAACAGATGCAATCAAAGGTGCAAGTGTATCAATTGGTGAGATTACAGGAACTACTGGTTCTGCAGGTGGCTGTACATTACACAATGTATCTGATGGAGAACATTCAGCAATTGTTACCGCAGATGGTTACACATCTAAAACCGAGACCATTACTGTAAGTGCAAATGCTACTACATTTACTATCAGTTTAGAAACAGAATAATTTTTCAAGGGATTTTTCTAGGTTGAATTAACCTATTGAATTATCAAACCTTTGATTAATTATTTTAATACTTTTTTAAAAGGTCGTGTTTTAATGGAACAAGAAACAATAATTAAAGAAGTGTTATTTAAACTTGATAATTGGGTTGTAGAGAATATAGATAAAGATGGCGATTTAATCGAAAGTAGTTCATTAGAATATGATGACATGGATTTCAATAAAAAAGTAACCAACGATGAAATTCTTCATTTTTACGATGTGGCTACCAATTATGCTTTATCTTACACTCAATTAACTGATTTCAATGATGTACCTATAAGTGATACTGCTTTAATCTTATGGACTGCAGGTTTACTTTGGCGAAAATATGATGTTAGACCAAATGACCAAATAGATGAAACCTATTCAATCGGTTATGGTGATTCATTGATTATACAAGCCAAAGAGATGTTAAAGCCATTTAAAAAATACAATTTTAATATTTTCTAAAAGGTGAAAATATGGGTGCTTGGAGTGAATTAGATACAAAGGTGAATGTATCATTAGATACTAGTGAGTTAGAAGATTTAATTCAAATTTTAGGTGAAGACCCAATATTCGCACCTGCTGTTGAGATTGCAGAGAGATATAAAAAAGGTTTAGAAGATGGTTCAAAATTAGGAGCAAGAAAAATAGCTGAAACAAATAAGTCATTACAGGAATTGGCGATTGCAACTAATGCTACATTTACCAATGCAGGTGGTGGTTTATTAAGGAGTATTGAGATTCAAGAAGAGTCTGATACCTCATTCATTATAGGAACAAACATCACTCATTTTTATCCTTTATGTGTGGAAAAAGGAAGAGGTGAAGTTAGACCAATAAAGGCAAAAGCTTTACACTGGTTTACATTATCAGGTGATGAAGTGTTTAGTCAATACAGTTCTCCTGCTCCTCCAAGACCTTTTGTAAAACCTGCTTATGAAGAAACAACCAATAGAGCAGTAGATATTGTTAAAGAGGCGATTTTCGATGCTACTCAGTGATGAAATAATTCTCAAGATATTATTACAAGCTAAAAATGATGGTAATCCATTATTAAAACATTTCAAGATTGGATATCCATCTAAAAATGTAGTTCAAGAAAGCAATAATATCTTTGTGGGAGCAGTAGATACTGAATCAAACATAGAAGGATTTGAATTTTCTAGTTTTACTGATTTAGTGGAAGTCCTGATAGTTACTAAGAACAGAAACTACACCGAATCAATAAAAATCATTAAAATCGTGTCTAAGGAAATTGCAAAACTAATCTATCAGAACAATGATTTATTTGATAACAAGCCAATTATTAGGAATTTAACACCTGAATACAATAGGGATTTTGTCCTAACAAGAGGACATTTAAGAATTCAAGTTAAATCCAATCCCGAATCATTAGTTCCAAGTGAAGATGAATATGCATTATGTAATATTTTACTAGAAAAAATAGAAGAAAAGTGATTTTTATGTCTAAATTTGATTTAAATCAAGAATTAAAGGATTTATCTTGTCCTGATATGTTTAAATCAGGTTTAAATGTCTACATTATGATTAATAAAATCGAGATAAATACCAAAAAAGAATTCGATAAAATTGTTAAAGAGTATGCGAATTTGAAAATAGGAGGTTAAAAAACATGGCTACTTTACCAAAAGTACAGGTGTTTAATAAGAAAAACCCTGTCAAAAGCAAACCAGGACTTGCATCTAAAATAGCAGTAATTGGAGCTTTTGAAGAAGATGTTACTGATCCAGTATTATGCGTAAATATTGATGAAGCACATGAAAAACTGGGAACAGATAAAACCTATAATGGTGTATCCTGTTTAGAATACTTATTCTATGGAGCTTCAAGTGTTTTAGCTGTAAATACAACCAGCAGGTCAGGTTCAGGTGCAAATGTTTCTATCGATAAAAGTTTGACTCCTGATAAATTAACAACCGCATTGTCTAAAATCAGTGGTGAGGACTATGATATGATATATATTGCGGAAATCATACCTAGCACATTAATAGGGATTATAACCAAATTTTTGGATAATCGTTATTTAAACAAGTTTCCAACTGGTTATGTTTGCTATAAAGATTTTGAAGCAAATCTAGCAGGAAATTTCTGTTACGGATTGATTACTCAAAAATTAACTGTCAACGGAACACTGTTATCTGAAGTAGATAGTGGAGCTTATTATTGTGGTCTTTTGGCAAGTTTAAATGTAGGAAATTCAATGACAATGAAAGTTGTTCCACAGGTAACTGGTATAGAACCAGAATTATCCTTTGAAACAGGTCAACCCGGTGCTACCTTACTAGCCGATGGAGTTACATTATTTAAATGTCAGGACAGAGCCAACGACAAATATGTAGTTGTCAACAGTGAATTACCAAATGGATATGATTTATACATCAATCGTACTCGTGATTTCGTTGTAAAAGAGATGAGTCTACATCAATTTTTGGGAGATAAAAACAGACAAGCAACCTTAAATGAAATCAAACAGGAATTGGATAGAGTCAAAGATAGATGTGTAAATACATTAGATTTACTGGAAGACATTGAATACAATGTAGTAAAGAAAAGCCCAAGTTGTGTTGATATTAACATTACTAAACTGTTATTTGCAGGAATAATCACTGAAATCGATGTTTACATCACTATTGAGGTGGAATAATGGCTAATAAGGAAGTTATAATTAATGGTAAAAAAATGATGTATGGAACATCAGCTAAAGCAAGTCCTGAAACCAATACTTCAAGTACTTCCACTTTCGATGGTGTAGTGAATGAAGGACTTGATGAAGTGCCGTGGAGTCTTGAATTTTCAAAATTAAGGTATGAGGGATTGACTTCACACAGAGAGATGTCAGAAACATTAGATAAGATGATAAGCACTCCTGCAATGGTTACCATCAGAGAAACTGTCATCACTCCTGATGAATCATACACCATTGTAGATAATTACTTCAATTGTTTAGTAAATGGTAACGATTATGAAGTAAAGCCTGATGAAAAAACCGTTGAAAATATCAAGATTAAAGCAAGTAGAAGAGAAAGAAAATATGAATAAAACAGTTTAAACATTGTTTTATTCATTCTTTTTTTTTAAAAAATTTTTAAACAATTTATTTTTATTTATATTGATTTATCATTCATATTTAGGAGATTTAAAAGATGTCTGTTGAAAAGGAAAAACAAAAAGAATTGGAACATTTACAACAAGAAGATGAGATTTTTGAATTAGATCAAATAATCACTGAGGGAACAAATGCTAAAATCCCATTCACATTCGTTTATCCAAATACTACAAAAAAGGTTGGAGTTTTAATAAGACCATTATCAACAAACGAATATCAAAAAGCCATACTGTCAAGTAAAAGATTAAAAACTAACCTATTAATTGAATTGGCTAAATTAGGTGTTTATAAACTCGATGAATCCAAATTCCCTGATGATTTACTTGCATCATTACCTGCAGGAGTAATAACAAGAATTACAAATGAAATTAACAGAATAAGTGGTGTAGAATTGATGGATACATCAGAAGATGCCCAACAACAAATATTCGATGATTTAATGGGGTTTTAGACCTAAAAACTGGAAAATTAAAACATTTAACTCAATTATATATTGCAGGACACAGATTAAACAACGGAAATATTGAAAATTTGACAATTTTACAACAAATAGCAATAATATGTATGAAAGAAATTAGTAGAGAACATAGCTTGAAGAATAAAGCATTTTTAGTGGTTGATTAAAGATGGCAGATAATAACCTAGATATTAACATTAAAGCAAGAGCCGACAAAACCGAAGTTGAGGATTTGTCAGATGCAATAGCTACATTAAAACAAAATGAAGAAGATGTAGAAATTGATGTTAATGTTGATAGTTCAGAAGTAGATGAAGCAGAATCATCCGTTGAAGAGCTTGATACTTCAATGGAAAAAGCTTCAGATAGTTCTGATAATTTGTCCTCATCACTAAATAATGTTGATGGTACACCTCTCTCTGAATTAGGTGAGAATGCACAAAAAGCCCAATCAGATGTCGACGGATTGAGTAATAGTTTGGAGTTGATTGAGGCAGGAACCTTAATGAATATAGCAGGCGAATTGTCAAGCTTAGGTGCTAATGCAGAAAATATGGCTCAGGAAATGAATACTGCAAGTATCAATGTAGGACAACTAGCTATCCAAACAGGTGTTGCAGAACCTCAGTTAATTAGTTTAATCAACAATATCTCAAATGCTTCATTTCCCAACAATGAAGCAATGTTATATGTTAAAAGCCTTGATCAAATAGGTGTATCTAGTGGAAATCTTGCTAAATCAGCAACCGACATCGATTCAATAAACGATGCTTTTGGTCTTGGAGCTGAAAAAACTAACAGTTTGGGACAGGAATTGAGTGTTTTAGGTGTAGATATGAACAATGTATCTTCATCTTTCAATGCTTTGGCTTATGCTAATGCTAATACTGTTGGAGGAATGGAGAATTACTACAATTTTCTTAGAAAATATGATGCTCAATTCAATGAATTAGGTTTCAATGTAGACCAAGCATCAGTCATTATTGCAGGTGCTACTCAAAAGTTCGGTGGTGGTAAAGCTGCATTGAGTGGTTTATCAAATGCCTTAAAAGAGTCCAATGGAGATGCAAGAGCTTTGGAAGAAGCATTAGGTTTACAAGCTGGAAGCATTGAAAATGCATCTAAACTCACTGGAGAATATGAGGGTCAGTTGGAAGCAATGGCAGATGAAGAGACGGAACATAAAACCATCTTAGAACAAATCAATGCAGCCTGGGAAGATATGAGCTTGACTTTATCCCCAGTCCTTGCTCCTTTAACAAGCTTTTTGGGATTGATTGGTCAGGCAGGTTCTTTTGCAGTTGGAATAAACGGGATTGTTACCCTTGCAGGTTCGCTGAGAACATTGGAATTATCACAGATTGCAAGTACTATTGCCACTAAAGCAGGGGCAGCTGCCCAATGGCTATTAAATGCTGCGATGGATGCCAATCCAATAACATTGATTGTTCTAGCAATAATTGCATTGATTGCAGTTTTAGGTTATCTTTACTTCAATAACGAGCAGGTTAGGGCTGCAATAGATGGTTTAGGTCAATCCTTTATTTTAGCAGGTCAAATAATCTATACTTCTGTTATAAACTTTGTAAATTGGGTAATAAGTTCACTGCAAAACCTTTACACATATATCACAACATTAGGTGGATTATTACAATCCAATGTTTCAATAACTGGTAATAATATTGTCGATGGTGTAATAGGTGTAATGATTTTTATTGCAACTCTTCCATTCCAATTAGCAATGATATTCACTAATATGATTGCTAAAACACTAGGCTTTGGTAATAATTTTGTCCAGAGAATGTTTAGTGCTGGAGTAAATTCAGTTACACGATTTATGGGTCAAATATCAAGTATGCCATCTAGATTTGTAGGAGAATTGAACAGTATGTTAAGTGCTGTAGGACAATGGGCTGCAACATTACCTGCTAAATTTTGGGAAGCAGGTGTAAATGCAGTTAAAAATTTCCTCAACGCATTGGGCATTCATTCTCCAGGGATTATGCAGATAAAATTGCTTAAGGAGATGGAAGATACGGGTGAGAGAATACCAACTTCAAGCCAAAATATCATTCGTAATCTTGGAAATGTTGGAAAAGATGCTGTTAAATCATTTGGGAACCCTAGATTCAATGTAGGTTTCAATACGGATAATTTAAATGATATAAAATCATCTAATTTTGAGTTTTCTAACGATAATTTATTAGAATTGTTAACAGCCACCAGTGATAATAAAAGTGGTAATGTTTTAAATCTCACTTTAAATGTTGGAACCGTTGATAAAAGAGAAAGAATTGAAGAAATCATTGAAGTTATTCGAGAGTACATATTTTGGGACAATAAAACAGCAGGGAGGACAGTATGAGTTTTTTTAGTGTGATAAGTGCTGATGAAATTAGTAAAGGTTCAACCCCAATGGCTTTAAAAGTTATCCAAGACAAAGGTGTTGGAGTAACACCTGATCTAAGAATTATTGTTAATGACTTGAATGAGGGAAATAAACAATTTTTAAACAATGGTTACGGTGGAATCTCATTTAAAATTGATGTAATAATCAATAAAAATGATATGTTTGGTAATACAACAGTTCTTGAAAAGTTACACGAATGGATGACAACTATGACTCCATTATATGTAGTTACGGAAGCAATTGACATCAAAAATGACAGATACATCATTTCTAAAAACAGTGATAGAAAGCAGACTTACCGTGATAATACTGTTTGGTCATTGGAATTTATTCAATTTAAAGGAATTAACATTACTAAATTCAAAAATGATAATTCTTATGTTAATAAAGCCAAGAAAAATTATGCAAAAGCAAAAAAGAAAGCAAAAGCCAGTAAAAAATCAAAGGCAAACAGTACCAACAAGAATAAATTGAAAAAATGTAAACTCTCAAATCTGAAATATGGTTTAAAAAAGAGTAATTGTGTTAAATACATGCAGAAAGTGTTGAAAAAGAAAGGATACTTGACTAAAAAGCAGGTAGATGGTTATTTTGGACCTGTAACAAAGACTGCACTTAAACAGTTCCAGAAGAAATATAAAAAGAAATACAAGTTAAAAGCAAATGGGAAGGTTGATAAGGCAACTTTAAAAGCATTAATCAAGGTATAAGGTGGTTTTGAATATGGCAGTAAGCAGTATTGTTGAAAAAGTGTATTATGACACTAATCTTGTTCAAAATCATTCTATTCTTTATGTAGGTAGGTTCGGAAATGCCAAATCAAAAACACTTGGAAAGGATTTTTGGAAAAATAAATTACAGATTTACTGGACTAAATATCAGATTAAAGAAACTGATATGAGGCAAAAGACTGCAACTTTCACTAGCCCACATTATTTTGACTTAACTACTGGTTTATATACAATTTTGATTAGCAGTCCTTACCACGAAGACTTTGGAGGCATCATATTAACTGTAGATTATGACAAATCAACAGGATTATACAGTTACCAATGTCAAGACTTCAGTAGAAAGTACCAAAGCAAATTTAGTTTGATTTCTAAAAACAACAGTTATTATGATTTATTAAGATTATTTATCACTCAAAATGGTGTAAATAATGGAAAAGGAAGAGTATCTGCTAAAAAATTACCTAAATACAAAAATGAACTTGCAGGACTCAGACCCAAACTGTATTATGATCAAGGAATTTGGGGCAATGGTATAAACTCCAATCCAATGAAATCAGTTACACAAATGGTCTTCCGTGATGTGTCATATATTGAAGCAATCCGCAATTTAGTGTTTAGTACAGGAGCTTATATTGATGTATACTTCAATAAATATGGTGTACTTCAAATAGAACCATTCAGCAAAGAAGATTGGCTGTTAAGTGGCATATATTTGACAACACCTGAATTAGCAAGTAGTAAATTCAAGTTTGACACTACCAACATTATTACAGGTGTCGTTGTTAATTCCCAAGACAGATTGAAAAAAGGTCATTCCTACTCAAGCACTAAACTTGTAAGATTGGATTTAAGTGCCTTTTTCGGTAATTTAACAACTAGCATTGATAATCCAAATGCAACAACCACTACAAAAACCTCATCTTCTAAAACAGTTTCCAGTAAAAAATCAACTAATACAAAGCAAAAAGAGGGAACTGGCATTACCGTGTTTATGAACATTGATAATATTCATTCTAAGTCAAAAGATATGAAATTAATGAAAGATATTGGAAAATATCTTAAAAAAAGAGGTTATAAGGTTGAAATTGGTGGTATCGGACCAAGTTATCATTATTCCCAAATAAATCGTGTGAAAAAGAATGGAATATATATGTGCATTTATGGAGGAGCATGCGCTGGAACATTAAAAGAACACTGGACATCTAACCACTATAAAAATGTTCTCAAAAAGAAAAAAGCCAAAATGGTAGTGGCATTCTTATCGCCACCTAGTACAAATATCCACAATTTAAAATGGTTGCCTCGTGCTCACGATGATAATTTTTCACCTTCAGGATTTAGAGGTGTCAGTAATCCTGAAAAACATCTTTTAAATGCTGGAGTGGGTGTAGTAATTGGTAAAAATGCAAAGGAAATTGCTTCTAAATTCCCTAATTTCAAAACTACTGCTAAAAAAACAACTAAAAAAACAAAGAAAACAAAGACTACACCAATATCTACCAATACTGCTCTATCAATCAATAACGAAATGGCAAGTGCTAGAAACAGATTAAGTGATAGTATTCGTGATTTATTAAGTTTAAAACTCACAATACCATTGGGAAATCCATTATTGAAGAAGTTGCATACAAATATGTTTTTATATACAGAATTACCAACCGAATTTGTATTAGAAAACTTTTCTACACTTGCAGAGGTGTTAAATTCAACCTATAATCGTTATGTTGGATATTCATTGAATAGATGGTATATTGAAGCAGTTACAATAACTAATGATGGTACAAAGTTCGATGCAGAAGTTGAAGTGAATCCATTCCCTAGCAGTGTAAGACAATACAGAGAGAGTAGATTGAAATGGGAAAATGATTATAAATCAGCCCAGCAATCCAATTCAAGTTCATCTAAAAAATCATCTAAATCAAAAACAACAAGTAAATCCAAGAAAAACACCAGTTTGAAAGGTGGAGAAGGTAAAGTCATTGACAATCTTGTCAAAAAGATTGTTGGAAATGAAACTAATGATTTAAAGAAAGCTAAATTAATTCATTCTTGGTTATTGGATAATGTCAATTATTCAGGTTATACGAATTCTAAGTATAAAACACCAGTTAAATGTTACAATAACCGTAAACATTTGAACTGTGCAGATACTAGTAGACTAACAGCAAGTATGTTCCGTTCTGCAGGAATAAATTGTTTCGTTGTTCATTCCACATGCCATTACTACACCGTTATGAAATACAAAGGAAAACTGTATTGCAGTGATGCAACAAGCAAACAAAGGTCATTCAACACCTATTGGAAAGGGTCATCATGCCATAGTGGAAAGACTGTCAAATTTACAGGTAAAAATTGTTATTATGCCGTCTGTGGTAAAAATCCGTGTAGTTAGAATTTAATTGTTAAAGGTGTTTTTATGGAAGAAATAATTGAATTAGGAACAGATTTAAACAATAATTGGGAATTTAAAGATGGCGATTTGATATTAGTTGAAAATAAAGACAATCTAGTGCAATCTATCTTAAATAGGTTAAATTCTGAATATGATAGTTTAGATTTGTTCTATTATGATTACGGTAGTGTTTTATCAAATTTTCTTGGTTGGAAACATAACGATGAGACATTGGAATTTATACGATTGGAGATTGAGGACACTCTTGAGCAGGAACCTAGATTAAGTGATTTTAGTGTTGAAGCATCATTTAATAAAGTTGGTGGAATTTTAATCAAATTATTCATTGTTTTTGATGATGAAACTGATTTTAGTTTGAGTTTAGTGTTGGAAAAGGATGGTGAAATCGTTGCCGATAGAGAATGAAAGTTTTTACAATATCATTGGAGATGAAATCTCTCGTGAAAGTATTGTAGAGAGAATGATAAATTATTATAAGGAAAAATTAGAAGTGGGTGAAACACGAGTAACTGATTTTAACGAAGGTTCTGAGATTAGAAACCTTTTAGAGTCAATTGCCGTTGATTTATATGACTTAATGGAAGATAATTATGAAGCCACCAAAATTGCTTTTATATCATCTGCTTATGGAGAATGGCTTGATTTACACGGCGAAAATCCTTTAATCAATCTTCCTCGTGATACTGGTTCAGAGGCTGTTGGATTTGTAACTTTTACCATACCTGATGTTAGAACAGTAGATATTATCATTCCAGAAGAAACATTGCTCGTTTGCGAAGATAATGATCTCGAATATGTTACTGATTCCGAAGCTGTTATAGTTGCAGGAGATACAAGTGTAGATGTCTATTGTACTTGTCTGACAGTTGGAGAAGATGGAAATTGTCCTGCAAACACTATAACAATGATTGATGATGATACCGTTGATGAAACTGTTGAAGTGACAAATAATGAAGCTTTTAGTGATGGTACAGATTATGAGGAAGATGACGAATACCAAGAAAGACTTTTAAGTGCCATTAGAATTGATAACTTTGGAAGTATTGGATATTATCAGGATTTAGGCAATAATATTGATGGAGTTCATGATATTTTTTTAATTGATGATGAATCATATACTCGCAAAATCCTTGTCAACGGATATGATAAACCTGTTTCTGAGGAAGTTTTAGTGAATGTTTTACAGGAGTTCACTAGACCAGAGAATATCGTGTTAGGTCATCGGTTTATAGTCGATGTTCCAGAATATATTGTCTTAAATCTGAATTTGGATTTGGTAGTCGAATATGAGTTTGAGGATGAATTAATTGTAAATAGGTTGCAGTCATTCTTTAATGGTGGGGTAACTGATGATGGTTTTGATTTCAATGGTTTTTCAATAGGTCAAAATCTAAATGAAAACATTTTATATTCAGCTTTGGAGAGTTTAGATGGAGTTTTAAGAGCTTCTGCAACTATCCTTGATGATGATTCAAATTTAAGTTCTATTACTGTTAATAATAATCAGGTAATTAAACTTGGTGAAATATCAATTAATAAAACATTAGTTGATGAATAGTTGGTGATATGTATGTCTGAATATGGAGAGGAAATTCTTGACAGATTACCTGAAAATTCAAGTCTAAAATCATCTAATAACCCTGCTCGTAAAGTTATTATGAATACTGTCGGAGAATGGTTGGACAATTATGATGATAATTTTGAGAATATGTTCCTAAATGAATCGATAGGAGAATACATTGATTGCCACGGCAGAGAATATGGTGTTTATCGCAAACTCAATGAAACCGATGAGAACTATAAAAAAAGAATTATCTACCAAATTTTAGGTCATTTAACTGCCGATTACTTGATTAATATATACAAAGTCAATTTATATGTCAATATTCCAAATTACAATCCTAATAACAATGAATTGACAAGCGATAATCAGTATATCAATGATGAAAATGGATTTATGGCTTCAGCTGATGATGTAACAAGATCAATCTTAAACAAAAAATTTGTTTTGGAGAGTGGTATTAGATGGCTTTAAGTCAATATTTCACTGATGAAGAGTTAATTAGTCAATTAAGATTGCAATTTGACTGGGAAGAAATGTGGGATATTGATTTTACCACAATTTTTCAGTCTATTGAAGATATAGGTGATTGTTATAGTCTAAATTTCAGAAATCGTTGTTTTCACATTGATAAAATCACAGGAATTGTCGTGGAGGTGGAATAAAATGAGTTTTTTAACCGTTGAAGATGTTAATAGTGTTAATTTAAATGTTATTAATGAATTTTATGAGATAAATACAAGTCAAATCAGTGAACAAGAGTTTGATAGTGTATTATATGATTTTTCTATTGTCTCTCATTCAATAAATGGCAATACTCATGTTTTTTCCTTTGAAATTCACAATTCATTATGGAGTGGAGGTTACTATTTTACCAAAAATAATGGTGAATATTTGGATTTAACGGCAACTTTTCGTGATAATCACTTAATTGTAACTATCAATGAGCCTAGCATCTGTTTAATATTGTATCTTTGTAGCTTTTACACTAATAAACAAATAGGCAAGATTGAAGAAATCTTTCAAGGAGATACAGTTTATGTCTTAAACAATGATGAACTGAATAAGGAACACAATCCATTGAATATGAAAGATTTAAGATACAATGAAACATTTTCTTATGATATTACAACAGTAAATCAGGGAGTAAATGTTATAAGTGATTTAAGTTATCCTTTTTATTTACTTGTTTTAATTAAGAAAAATGACTTGATATTTGATTTAAGCAATGAAAGTGCAACAGTAGGTGTAATAAATCATATTCCTATAAACATAGATGCTAATTTCCTGCCAAACGGCGATTTAGTCGGTGAAGAATCATTAGATATAGAAGTTCAATATGGCAATACTGTCATTCCAGTTGTCTATGATAGTGAATTAAATGATTATTGCTTTGATTTGGATTTAACAGATAAGATTGATAATAAACCTGCCAAATTAAAAATAATGATTAATGAAATTGATTTAGTCAATAGTAGTGTTTATGATATTGTTTTACCTTGCAATTATTCCTCTGCAAGTAGTTATGAAGAATTACAAAGCAATATTATTGCAGGAGCAGAAATAATTGAATTAACAAATGATATTGCATTTAATAGCAATCTCTTAATACCAAATAATCTGATGATTTATTCAAATAATCACAATATTTATTTGGGTTCATTTCATATTAATGTCCCTAATTCAGTTTCCATCGAAATAGATGATGCTAACTTCTTTAATGGCACTAATTGTTTCATTCAAGAGATTAATACAAAATTAGTTTTAAAAAATTGTAGGTTCAATAATGCTATTATCAGTGATAATTACAAGGGAAGTGTAGTTTCAGCAGATTATGACAGTTCTTATGACAGCATTATCACCGAATTGGTGGATTGCAGTTTCATCAATTGCCATCACACTATTTACCACGGTGGAGAAATCAGCATAAAAAATTGTAGAGCATTGTTCAATAGTTTTAATGAGAGTGTTGATACAGATTATCCTGCATTTTTAACTGCTTACAATGGAACTGTTGAAATAACCAATTCTACATTTGATATAGATTACGATACTGACTTTTTATCTGATAATAATATAGATATTAAGTTTGCAGAGGCTTTGATTGGATTGGGTGAAGATACATTTTTTAATGGGTATACTACAAATCATTTGAAATATAATGACAGCTTACCATTCTTTGAATCTCCTTTCAATAATAAGAGCCATATTTTTGCAAAATACTATTATCCTCAAATTAATGCATCTGTTATTTCAAGTCCTAATTTAGGCAATGAAGATACCTGTGTATGTCATATCTTACTAGGTACGGATTGGATTTACAAAAATAATGTTCAGATTACACGTACTAGTTGGAAAAGTGAGAATAATATTAGAAAAATAGAATGGAGGGATGTTTAGATGTATTTTTCAAATATATTGAATGAAGAAATACAACATTTCCATAAAACTGTTGGAGCTAATTTCACTATGAGTTTAACTGATATTTTAACAAGCCATCTGTTTAAAGTTGAACCTATAATTGAAGATAAAATTTACAGAATTTTCCCATTGTTTTATTGTAGTAAAGTGATCAGTAGCAATGTAAATGATAGGTTAATGGAAACTCGTTGTCTAATCCTACATAAAGATGACCGCGAAACATATTTATCATTCGTTACTGATGAGTCAAAAGACAATATCATATTCAATGAGGATATTCATAATATCAAAAATATTGGCGATACATTGTCTACTGAGGAGTTCAATGCATTTGTCTATCGTTTGAGGAAAAAAGGAACACTTGCCACAAGTTTGAATTTTGAAGAAGAATCATCCATCACTGGAATTTATGCCAGTTATGTTTTCAATAATGTCGAAGGACAATTAAGAAATGATTCTGGAATTATTGTCAATGACAAAGTAAAAAACAATCCTTTAACAGTTAAACTGACTAATCCATTCTTTTTAAATGCAAAATATACATTAACATTTACCGTATTTTCTATTTCAGGAGCCAATGTTTGTGAAGAGAATAAAGGAGATTTCATAAGTAAAGATACATTTAGCATTGATTTAATTGAGGATTCAGATGTCGCAATTCCTTTGGAGAATTATATCAATGATAGCATCTTGGATTTTGATGTAAGTATCAGCATATCATTTGATGTTCCAGAAATTGTTAATAGTAACTTTAATTTGCTTTTGAGTGTTGATAACAACAATATCGATTTAGGAGATGCAATTAACCTAACTGCAAATTTGAATGGAGAAGACAATATTGGAAATTATACAATCCAGTTCTTTGAAGACAATGTTCTAATTGGCGGCAAATCAACCAATAATGACGGAATTGCTTCTTTAACATTTACTCCAAATATCGTTGGCAATCATATATATTCTGCAAAAGTCCTTGGTTTAAGAAGTGAAGTTAATGTAGTTGTTAATAAATTGAATACCACATTATCAGTGAATGTAAATAATGATAGTGTTGTTTACGGTGATGAAATTACATTAACAGGAACATTACTCATAAATGATGAAGCTATTGGTGATTTAACTGTAAAATTGTATAACAATAACATTTTAATTGATACTTTAACAACCGATGATTTGGGAAATATAACTTTCACTTCTAATAGCCTGAATACTGGAAATAACAATTTAAAATTGGTATATGATGAAACTAATGTTCATAAAAGCTGTAATGCAAGTGCTACTGTTATAGTCAAAATTCCTACACATATGACAATACAACGGAACAGTCCTCCACCAATTTATGCTTCTGAAACATTATATGAAGTTGAGGGTGTTTTGTACAATTCCATTGATAACACACCTATTGCAAATAAAACTGTAACTGTGAGGGAAAATAGTAGTAATAATGTAACCTATCTCACTACCGATGAAAACGGTGTTTTTTACACTCGTAGCGCATTTGGAAGTGGCAATAGAAGTTTGATTTTCAATTTTAATGCAGACACCTATTATGATGCTTCTACAATTACTCACAGTTTTACTGTAATTAAGCATAATTCTGAATTTAGAAATGTCATAATAACTGAAGATACCATTTCAGGCTATTTAGTTGTAACAGAAACAGGAAATCCAATTGTAAGGTCAAGAGTGGAGATTATCTATGACGAATATTATTCCAATACAACTACTACTGATAGCGAGGGCTTTTTCAAAATTACATTGAGAAAATCAAGTGCAAATTATTGTCCTAATGAATGGAATAGTTTAAACTATGGTGGAGATTACTATAACAATGGAGTTGAACAGGATTTAACAGGAATTGCAATTAGTTACGATACATCAATTGTTAATTTAGGAAAAACACCTGAAAGCCCAATGGTTGCATATAAAGGAAAATTAGTAGATGCCAATAACAATGGAATTGCCAATAAATCAATACAGATTACAGATACTGTCAATAATAAAAAATATTCTGCAATAACTGACACTAACGGTGTTTTTTCTGTAAGCATTTATTTTGAAAACCACGGATTTAATTGTATATTTGCAGGTGATGACAAATATCACAGTTCAGAGGGTTCAATTTACTAAAATAGGTGATTAAATGTCAAATAGAACATTAATAGATGAATTTATCACATTAATCCACAGTGAAGCAAATAACAATCCTCCTCCAAAATCCTGTAAAATAGTCAAAAATTACGGTGATGAACCGTATTCAGATGTAGAGGTGGAGGATTTAGGCATATTAATCTACAAAAAAACAATCGGAACAACTAATATTGGTAGTGAAGGAATAATTTGTTTTTTGAATGGAGATTTGAATCAATCAATCGTAATAACAGATAGTATTACGGAAATTGATTTATCAGAGATTTATAATGCATTAAATGATTTAGATAATTCTAAATCTAATATTAACCATTTGCACCCACAATACTTGACAGAACATCAGGATTTAAGCAATTATGCTAATAGAACTGAATTAAATAACTCATTAGCAATGAAAGTTGGTTATGGCGATTTATTTGATTTGATTTATCCTGTTGGAAGCATTTATATGAGTGTAAACGATGTTAATCCAGCTTATCTCTTTGGAGGAACATGGGTGCAAATCAAAGATAAATTCTTATTAGCAAGTGGGGAGTCATATTCCAATGGGTCAAGTGGAGGTTCGGCAGATGCTGTTGTCGTATCACACAATCACACACAGAATGCCCATAACCACACTCAAAATGCTCATAATCATACTCCAAATAGTAATGCTAATTTTGTTAATTCTGAAAAAGGAATTAATTTAGCACTTACTTCCAAAAGAAATATGAGTTATACTTCAGGTTCACATTATTATATGTATACTTCAAATCATGGAGGAATTGGTGAACAAGCAAATACTGCAAATACTACTGCGACTAATAAATCAGAAACTGCCACTAACAATCCTGCAGGTGTAGATGGGAAAGGAAAAAACTTACCACCCTATTTGGCAGTGAATGTTTGGCAAAGAACGGAATAAATGAATAACAAGTTGATAAAATGGTAAAAAAAGAAGAAATAAAAAAATTAAGTGAAAAAGTCAAGGAATATGTTGAAAAGAACAAGAAAGCACCTAATTCTGTTAAAATAAACAATAAATTTTTTAGTTATGCAGAATGTTTTTACATTTTCTCCTACACTATAAATCATTTAAACAAGGAGTTCAATGTCAAAAGTGCTAAAAAATGTAGTAATCCAACAGGTTCTTCGATAAATGAAAAAATCTATGAAAACGACTATAAAGACCAATCTAAAAGAATAGTGCAGTTTATAACTCAAAATGGAACTGTACCTAATTATGTTACGACCACTAAAACAAGAGTAAAAGTGAATCCTGACTTGGTATTGTACAACCTATCAAAAATATTGGTATTCTACTTTAAAAACAACCGATTGCCTAATTACAGTACATATAACTCAAACGATTTAAAAAGCGCTGCTAAAACTACAACTAACAATTGCAGTAATCCTTATAAATCATCTCCTCACCCATCTAAAAAAGGTTGCGATGCAATGGGTCAAAATACTGGTTATTACTGTGGAGTTTGTGCCTTACAACATTCATTGTATAAATTTGGAATATATGTCAGCCAATCACAATTAGCAAAATGGGCTGGCACTACCACTTCAGGAACAAGCCACGAAGGTATCAGGACAGCCGTTGCAATGGTAAACAAAAAATACAATGTAAATATTACTGTTCAGGAGAAAAATTTCAAAGATTTAGGAATAACTGGTCTTGCAAAGCTTATTTGTAAAAAGAATGTTGATGCAATCATACATTTGAATTATCGTGACAGATGGGGACACTATGAGTCTATAAATGAAATTAATGTGAAAACAAATATGTTCAAGATTTTAAATTCACTTGGAAACAAATGTACTAGTTCCTGTTATTGTGGATATATTGAGAATAGATCATTAGCTGTCGAAAAGTCATATATCAGTGGCATTAGCCAAAAATCCGTATTGATTTTAACAAAAAACTGAGGTGATAACAATGAATTTTATCCTTAAAAAAATCTATGCAGTCTATTTGGATTATGAACAAAGACAAGTAACTAAATTGTATAAATCAGAAGGACTGACAAGAAAGGTGCTAAACAAACAAGCACAAATCAATGAAAAAAGACACGAATTGAACTTGCCTGATAGGCACGAGATGATTTATAAAAGGTTCGTACAATGAATATTTTAGTTTTAATCAAAAAATTAGATGAAACTCCACTGGAGAGAGAAGTCCGCAATGGCAATGCTTACGGTGATATTTTAACTTTCTATAATGAAACCGATTTTGAGATTAATTTAATGATAGATAACATTGAATATCTTAATGTCTTGCAGGTTTGCCTTATTTTAAAAGACCATTCTTTTTATATCTACATACAACAAGGTGCAAAACCCAATTTAATTAAGTTAAATATAGATAGTATTGAAGAAATCAATTGTTTTCATTTAATATAATCCACCATACCCACAATGATTGCAGACATCACCGTAATTGTCAGGAAAACCACAATTCCTACAAGTCCATCGTTTAGCATCTTTACTAACACCGCAATAATTGCAAGTATCTCCATAATTGTCTCCCCAACCACAATTCCTGCAAAACCATCGTTTCGCATCTTTACTGACTCCACACATGTCGCATTTTTCACCGTAATTGAAAGCCCACCCACAATTTTTGCAAAACCATCCTTTTTTCTCAGAATTCATATTATTTTTTTTATTTTTTCTATTAGTAATATTTTTTTCATTGCTAAGATGAAAATAAAAAACTAATCCAAATATTGATTAATTTAATGTTTTATGCCCATATAATTATTAGTTTATTATTATTTAATCTATATTTTATTTTTTTTTAAATCTAGGCATTTACAAGAGAGATACCTTTATATACTTGGGTGGCTAAGCTATAATTAACTATATTTAAAACGGCTTGTAAGAGCTTAAAATGATTAAATATCAGTTAAAATGTAAAACGAGTTGATAAATATGTGTATGAATTTAGAAAATGACGATTGTGGACACGAATGTAAAGATTGTGTATATTACTTTGAAGAAACTGATTTCTGTCTCCACACTATGTATAATGTTATGAGAGTTGTTAAAGATTGTGAGAATAAAAGAAGCAGAGAAGATTACCCAGCTAGCACTTTAATCTCAGATGAAGATTTGGAATTTTCAGATGAACTAACCGATTGTAGAGATGGAGATATGACAATTTCCGAATTGTACGATGAGTTAAAAGCAATTACTAGGGAAGCACTTGATTATTAGGTGATTTGAATGAATATTATTGATTTAATGAATAAAAAACATTACGATGTTCCTGAAGATGTAACTATCTCAGATTTAAAAGAATTAGGTGAATGTATATCAGATGACATGAGTATCGGTGCTTTATTAGAATGTATTGAGAATTTATACAATGAATCATTGGAGGAATAATAAATGAGTGTAGAAACAAGAAAATGTGAAAAATGTGGTGAAGAAGCAGATTTTGTAGCTGGACTTTACACTTTTGACAGGAAATTGAACCAATTTCACTGTCCTAAGTGCCACTTCACCTTTATCTGCGTAGGATTTGGTAAATTTGTAAGAGAAGGTGTATTACCTGAACCTCAAAGGTGGGAATGAAAAAAGTTAAACGAGTTGACCGAAATGTTTAGAAATGACAAGAAAATGATTGAAACAAAATATCCTGTTGGTACAACAGTAGAATTGGTAAGTATGAATGACCCACAAGCACCTCCAGTAGGCACTCGTGGTGTCATTTACCACATTGATGACATTGGTCAAATACATGTGAAATGGGAAAACGGCAGTGGATTAGCACTGATCTATGGTGAAGATGATTTTAAAATTGTAAATGAATAACGAGCTGATAATATGAACATTAAATTAATTCCTATTGAAAGAAACTGTTTAAGCATTGAACACCACCGTGAAAATTGGCATACCATCAAAGTTTCCAAAAGAAACACAATAACTGTTGAAAATCATTTAAAAAACATTCAGGCTACATTTACCACTTCATTTAACAGATATGGTGATGTAGTTTTTGAAGTATATTTATAACGAGCTGATATTATGAACCGAGTTGACTACTTAACAGAATTAATGAAAAACGATGTAAAACTAATCTGCATAGCAGAAAAAGATGTTGAACAGATGAAATTAAATCTTGCAGATGCCCTTAAAAGAGCTGAAGAAAAATGCGACTCATATGAGAAAATGTATGAGGGTGATGATAGACTCATTATGACTGCTTACGATGAATATGAAGCAGTTAGAAGTCCATTAACACAACTGGAAGCATTATTAAGAGATTTTAAAATCTGCCTAATCAACCACTATGAACAGCTACTCATTGAAAAACAAGTTTATAATCATGGAATAGGCAATTCTCTGGACAAATCCAAGAAAAATTTGCTAAAAATGGATGAGACCGTCGAAATCATTAAAGGAGTGTTAATCTAACACTTCTTTTTTGGTGATTATATGTATGGATTTAACTTTATTATCAGAAAAACAATGAGAGTGTCATTTTTCATTGACAAGAATGATGAACTGTACCATTGGGGATTTATACTTGGATTTAATCGTGATTTCAATGATTTTGAAAAGGAATTAATCAATGATTTTGGCAAAGACTGGCTTATCAGAACAGTCAAAAGTATGGCAGTCTATGAAACAAGAAAATTGACAGAAACTGTAGATTTAGTGAGATTTGAATAGCTAGGTGATTATTATGGTAGATTACACAACTGTAAGAATTAAAAAGGATTCACTTGAAAAAATCAATAAAATGAAAGGAGAAAATGGCTCAGTGGCGGATGTCATAGAAAAGTTATTGGGTTCAGTTGAGGGATGCAGTATTGAAGATGTGGTTGAAGTTTCACGAGAGAGTGTTGCAATTACACTAGAATACACTAGCTTTGGCAGAAATACATTTAATACAAAGCAGGAATTCGGCATTACTTTTCAACAATTAAAGACTGGAAAGGTTGGAGATGAATTCACCGCAAATCCTAATCCTGAAGATGAATACTATATGAATGATACCGCAAGAATATTGTATGTTGATGACAGATCAGTGTTAGTCCGTGTTACCGAATATGTAAAAGCAGAGGAAGGTGAAAATTCATTCGTCCATATTGAACACATTGACCTATTCTAATTTTCACTTGTTTTCAACTGTGGAAGTGTCAGGACTTTTGTATCCTGATATTTCCACTATTTTTTTACATTATTTTTAAATTCAATGCAATTAGTTTTTTAGTTTCTTTTAATATAGATATATGTAGTGATTTAGGACATTTTCGTTGAAGTTACATCTCCAATGATAGTTTCATTAAGATTTTGTTAGGTTTTTAGGATAGCTATTGTTTTAATCAATCATTACATACAAATTTGAATTGTCATATTACCAAAGAACAGGTGCGACATCTTCATCCAAATCAGGATAATACTTTGTATATATCCTAATATATGAGTCACTATAAGCTGAATCTTTGTATTTATGTCCCCAAGGAGCATTTATCAAATCAAAATATATTTTTGTTCGTTTTTTTACTTTTTTAACAAGTTTTATTTTGTTTTTTGTTTTTTTACTGATTTTCCAACCTTTTTTAAGTAATTTTTTTACCTTTTTGAGTTCTTTTTTCCATTGTTTTTTTGTTAATTTAACGGTGTGCCCCATTTCTTTAAACTTCTTATAGAAAGTTTTTGTGTATTTTATGGTAACTTTGTGTTTTTTAATAGTTTCATAAGTTATTATTTTATATTTTTTGTTAGAATTAGCTATAGCAAGTTTTTTAACATCTTTTGCATCTACATCTAATGTTTGTTTTCCATAATGTTGGGTGTAGAAAGTGTAGTGATGGTTCACTTCCTGAACAGACTCATCATAATCACAATCAAAGTCATATTTAGTGTTATAACTTCCTAAAACCTCAATATTACTATCAGCTTTTAAAACTTCCACATTATTCTCGGCATTTAAAACTTCTTCATTTTTTGAAACTTCTAGAACTTCATTATTCTTAGCACTTTCCAATGATTCATCAGTAGTAGTTGCAGTAATTTGATCTTCGACAGTATATTCTAAAATATCTGTATTTTCAGCTTGCAAATTGGTTGTATTAGTTTCAACGGCACTAACAGTTCCAATTATTAAAAATATACATAATAATGAAAATATACTGAATATAATCCCTTTATTTTTCATATTCTCCTCCCATTAATTGAATAAATCATTAATCTTGTTAATATATTGTTTTATAGTTATATATATCATTTATTGAAATTTACAATAATTTATGAAAAATACAATGGAAAGTTCAAGAAAACAATTATTTACATGAAAAATCATCTCTCCAAACAATAGTTGAGGTATACTATTGTTTTAAGAAATGTCTAAATTTTAGTTGAGAGATATAGATTTATTGATTTTAATTCTAGTTATTAGTTTCATTGATAATTCTAGTGAATGGGTTGATTATTCTAATAGATGCAAATCTAATCCCATTCATTAGGTTAATCACTTCATTGATATTTCAATAAGTAAATTTCAACCTATCTAGACTAGGAGTTGGAATGGATTTGGGAGAGATTTGGGATAGCTTTGTGTTATTGGTTTAAATACACTCCTTGGCAAATTAATATGTATGGTAGCATTAACTATTGAAGTACTGAAGAAAATAATTGAGAATATTCCTGAAGATTATGAAATTATGTGCGATAGTGGAAAAGATGTTTTCAAACTATCCGACAAGATAATGGTTGATATCACTGAGAAAACATTGATATTCAAAAGATATTGATTAAATTAATTCTTAATTTCAATTATTTATACTATTAATGCAAATAATGTTAATTAGGCACAATAGGAAAAAGGTTCAAGTGGAGGTTAATTCCTCCACAATATTTATCATTATCTCATTGAATTTAGTGTGGCTCGTTGTGTTTTTACATTTTTATGAACTTTAATTTTATTTGCATTATCCTTTTTGTGCCTCGTTTATAAAAATCTGATTTTTTTGATTTTATGAATAATATTTTATTCTATCGTTGAACTAATGTTTAATTTTTATGATATGAACGATTTCCATAAATTTAATTAACAACCCAATTCAAATCTTATAGTATAAAGGTTATCAGAAAAAGCTGATAAGTAATAGATATTTAAGTGATTATTATGCAAATACCACAACTAATGTCTGAACAATATTCACAGGCAAGGGAACTCATCGAATCATCACAGGACATTAAGGTATATTCCCACATTGACTGTGACGGAATCTGTTCAGGCGCAATACTATCAACCATACTAGACAGACAGGATAAGGAACATGAAATCGAATTCGTCAATTTAGACGTCCTTGACAATATCGAACTGACACATGAACTTACAATCTTTTCGGATTTGGGTTCAGGCCAGCTTGTTGACGGCAAGGCAACGAAAGGACAAAAGATTCTAATACTTGACCACCACCCCCCACTAAGGGATTTGAACTATAAGGACGACAAGGATTACACTTATCTGGAAATAAACCCTCATCATCACGGCATTGACGGATCATACTATGTATGCGGAGGAGGATTGTGCTATTTCCTTTCAAAAGAATTCGGATACACAGATTTGAGCTGGATTGGTGTTTTATCAGCCATTGGAGACATGCAGAATACTCATTCAGGCCATTTTGAAGGACTAAATAGCCTTATAGAACAGGATGCGATTGACGGAGGATACCTTGAAGTCATAAGAAATGACCTCAATATCTACGGAAGGAATACCCGTCCGCTGTTTGTTGCACTTTCATACTTCAATGACGTCCAACTGCCGATTACAAACAACACCGCCGAAACCATGGCCATTCTCGAAGAACTTGGAATCGATGAAAAGCACCACAGGAAAACATTGAATGAACTTACAATGGAAGACAAGTCAAAGCTATACCAACGTCTTTCAGGAATGATATCACAAGTGGTGCCAGGACGATATGTTCAATATATTCCCCAATTAATTATAGGTGATTCATATACCTTCCTAAAGGAGGACAGAGACAGTTTTTTAAGAGATGCATCTGAATTTTCAACAGCCATGAATGCCTGTGGAAGAAATCACGAAGAGAAAATAGCAATGGAAGTTTTAAAAGGTGACAGAATTGTTGCATTGGACCAACTGGAAACTGTCAGTAGAGATCACCGTAGAAATTTAGCCCAATCCATAGAAAAAGTTGCGGATAGTGAACAGTCAAATATAATTGAACTTGAAAACTTGCAATATTTTGATGGAACTGGTATTAAACCTGAAATCGTCGGTACAATAACCGGAATGATTTTAGGATACTGTAATTGGAAAAAACCAGTTATAGGATTTACCCAAACTGATGAAGAGGGATTAAAAATATCTTTAAGATGCTCCAGACTGCTTTCATACGATGGAATTCATTTTGGAAATATAATTCGTAAGATTTCCGCAGAAGTTGGGGGAAGTGGTGGAGGCCACTCCATGGCATGCGGAGCTTATATACCTATTAAGAAAAAAGAAGAATTCCTTGAACGTTTCAACAATGAACTCAAAGGCAAACTAACAAATTAGTATATATACTATTAAAGATAAAAATACTAATTAATCAATTTTAATTGAGGAATGAAAATGATGAAGGCATTTAAAAAGAGAGGTGCATTGACACATTTCCAAATATTAAGTGAAATATCAAAACAAGACCCACACCTCAAACAAAAAGATTTGGCTAAAAAATTAGGGATTACAATACAGGCTGTTTCAGAAAATATCAAAACTCTTATCGAATTAGGATATATCACTTCCAAAGACGGAAGATCACCTTACAAAATTACACAAAGTGGTATTGATAAAGTAAAAAAGGATGCAATTAGCTTAAGAAAATATTCCGATTCAGTTTTAGAAACAATGAATCATTATAAAACCATCTGGCCAGCTATTGCGACAGAAAAACTAGAAAAAGACGATATTGTCGGATTATACATGGACAACGGAGTGTTGTACGCTCACAAAAAAGAGGAAAATGCAACAGGAGTTGTTCTGGAAGATGCTGAAGCAAATATGGATGTGGCATTAACTAACCTGACAGGAATCATTGACATGGCTGTTGGTGAAGTTACCGTCATTAACGTGCCGACCATCAAGGATGGAGGATCCAAAGCGTCTGACTTAAACTTAATTAAAAACATATACGACAAGGGAACAAATACCAACGAAGCTTTTGATAAAATCTCCGTTGCCGGAACAGTTTCACGTGCTATTGCAAACAAACTTGATTTACCGATTGACATCGAATTTGCCGCACCACAGGCAAGTGCAAATGCTGCCCGTAAAGGACTGAATGTTCTTGCAATCTGTGTTGGAGACATGAGCAAAGCGTTTACACGTGAACTTGAAAAAGAAAAAATTAAATTCAATATCATAGATGGTGGAAAATAATCAATTTTCCCTCATCATTTTCAGCAAAGCTGCTGCTACTTCAAGATTATCATATTTAAACTCTTTTTTAATAATATTTACATAATCATCCAAATCACCGTCCTGAATCAGTGCTTTGGCATGATTTAAAATCTTTTCTGTTTTTAGACTGTCTAATTCTTCAGGCGTGGGAAACTCCTTTTCAATGATTTTTGAAGGGTTTGCCTTTCTGATATTTTTAAACCTTGACATTTCATCCTTTGAAACCAGCATGAATGCAGAACCTGTTTTTCCTGCCCTTGCAGTTCTTCCGATTCTGTGGATATAGTCATCGATGTTTTGGGGAACATCATAGTTTATTACAAAATCAACACCGGAAATGTCCAGACCACGTGCGGCAACATCTGTTGCAACAAGAATGTTTATATTGCCGTTCTTAAACTTGTTCATTACCTTATCCCTCATCTGCTGGGTCATGTCACCATGAATGCTGTCCACATTAAAATCATTTTTCAAGTGTTTGGAAACATAATTTACACTCTTTTTTGTATTGCAAAAAATCAATGCCATTTTAACATCATATGCTTCAATCAGACGAGTCAAGCCATTGAACTTTTCCTTGATATCACATTTGAATGCATATTGTGTTATTTTAGGAATGTTTTTACGGCTATCAGACACCTTAATAAATTCAGGATCCTTTTGATATTTTTTTGCAATCTGCTTGATTTCAGCGGGAATTGTTGCTGAGAAAAGTAAGGTTTGCCTTTGGCGGGGAGTTCTTGCAAGAATTGTTTCAATGTCCTCTCTAAATCCCATCTCCAACATTTCATCGGCTTCATCAACAACCACACGTTCAATACCGATCAAATCAAGGTTTCCCCTTTCAATATGATCAATTACACGACCAGGAGTTCCTACAACAACATGAACTCCCTTTTTCAGTACTCTTGTCTGTTTGCCGATGGGCTGACCACCATAAACGGCCAAAACCTTTAATTTCTTGATTTTTGAGCCCAATTTCTCAATTTCAGAAGCAACCTGCATTGAAAGTTCCCTTGTGGGACACAAAACAATTGCCTGTGGAGACCTGTCTGGAATAAAAATCTTTTCAATAATAGGTACTGCAAATGCAAATGTTTTACCAGAACCTGTTTGTGCCTGACCGATCAAATCAATGCCATCCAAGGCTTTTGGAATGACCAGTTTCTGAATTGGGGTCAGTTTGGAAAACCCCAGTTCATCTAAAGAGTCCTTAATTTCGGGTAAAATATTCAAATCATTGAATTTCATCATATATAATATTTGAAAAAATAGTTATTTAACACTTTAGAACAATGTTGTCTGAACTGATTTTTCAGGAAACCTGTGCATATACTCAAATATCTCATCCTGATTGTGCAGTATGCCGTGCTCATTGCATCTTCTTTTAAGTATCGCCCTTAACCTTCGGTTGTCTGAGCTGTGAATGAAGTAGCTGTCGCCAAACTCCTCAATGTATCTTTTCTTAAGCCCAGGAAACTTTTCATCAAGCTTTTTGTAGAAGTATTCCCGGTTTCCCTCCCTTAGGGACAATCCCATGCCCAGATTCAATACGCCCTTAACCTCATTTTCAATGCAGGCGTCCAGAATAAGATTAATATTCTCCTCAGTATCGTTAATGTGGGGCAGTATAGGACACAGCCACACGACCGTTGGAATACCATTCTCCTTTAACTTTTTTAGAACTTCAATGCGTCTTGAGGTAGGACATACGTGAGGCTCGATAATCCTGGACAAATCATCGTCGGCAGTTGTTATGGTTATCTGAACCACGACCTTTGTCTTTTCATTGATTTTTTTCAAAAGGTCAATATCCCTTAAAACAAGATCAGATTTTGTAAGGCATGCAAAACCGAATCCGTACCTGTAAATCAGCTCAAGACACTTTCTTACATTCTTAAGCCTTTTTTCAAGTGGAATATAAGGATCTGTCATTGCCCCAGTTCCTATCATGAATGGCTTACGCCTAATCAGTTCCCTTTTAAGCAGTTCAGGAGCATTTTCCTTTACCTCAATATCCTCAAACTTATGGTTCATCTGATACACATCACTTCTTGAATCGCAGTATATGCAACCGTGGGTGCATCCGCGATAAATGTTGATTCCATAGTCCGAGGTGAAAATACCCTTTGCCCTTACAAAATGCATAAGGATAATTTTGAATTTAAAACAATTAAATACTTTATTGTTTATTACAAATATTAAAATATGGAACAAAAAAACATTACCGAATATGAAAAGGAATATGAAATTAAAGAACATCCTTCAATAAAAGGTCTTCAAATAATCGAAGGTAAAAACAATTTCCCAATTAGTTGGCTCAACCAACAAGGATACTGCGAATACCAGATATATCTAGAGTACATGAAAGGTATCAAAACACAACCTACAGCAGCAATGACACAGGGAAGCAACATTCACAACCAGCTTGAAGAAATCTTCAAACAGGACGCAACACCCTCCACATTTGAGGATGCCGTTGAAGCTTCAAAGGAAAGCGCATCAATGTCAAGGGAAGTATTTGTTGTGGCTCCGGAATACGGAATAAGAGGATATATCGATGAAATCTGGATGAAACCTGAAGAAATTGTCATAATCGATGACAAACCTGGAAGAACCCCTTATGAATCAACAATGAATCAGGTAAGGGCATACTGCCTTGCATATAAGGAGATGACCGGTGACGATAGAAAAATCAAGGCGGCACTCAGGGAAAGGGGAACTGATAACCTCTTTTGGATTGAGGTATTCACTCCTGACATTGAAAAACAAATCAAATTCACAATTGACAGAATGCATGGACTCTTTGAAGGTACAAAACCATTCATTGCGACAAAAAATCCTAAAAAATGCCGATCATGCAGATTCAAAAACGACTGTGAGCATGCAAAATGAACAAGAAAACCATATCAATAATATTACTAATCATATTTCTGGTAACAACCGTTCTGACACTGGCCAATGTATTTTTAGGCGATACAAACACACAGGAAAACCAGACTGGAACCCTAACCATAAACAACAAGACCGTGCATTATGAAAAAGCCGGAAAATGCATTGAGGTTATCGACGGCAATACAATACAGGTATACGGTGTAGGACGAGTGCAGATGACACAGGTCAAGATACCTTCACAGGAACCTGAAATCAGTCAGGCAAAGAATTTCGTTGTGGAAAAGTGCCTTGGAAAAACAGTATATCTCAATATTGACGATGAAAAACCAAAAGATAACTATGACAGAACACTGGCTATAGTATACACAGATGATTGCGATATAAACCAGGAACTCATCAAAAATAACCTGGCAAACGTTTCATATTTCACGCCGAGTGAATTCAAAAAAGGAGAAGTATAGTTAAACAACTCTATTTAAACCCAAATAGATTTTGTTTTTCTTATATACCTTATCTAAAATTTCATTCCATTCTTCAATGGTTATACGATTCTTATTTGGAATCAAATTGTCCAGTGATGCCTCAGTTACGTTTAAAATATCTGCCAAAACGTAAGATAAAGTTCTGCCTGTCAGGGACAGTTCATAAGGATCGTATCCGGTAACAGCCAAAACCCAAACATTATCCTTTGAGGAACTGTTATATTCACGTCTCAGTGAATCAAACCAGCTGGCTATGCGAGTGCCATCCTCACCAATGCCGTCACCGATTGAAATATAATAATCCTCACCGGAAAATTCAACTGAATCAATGGCATTTTGGATTTTATTTTTCAGTTCCGGAGAATCAAGTTCCAAATCAAGTTCATTGTTTGTTATGGTATCTGATAAATAGTTTTCAAGTTCCTTGATATTTTTAAAATATCCCAAAGGCTCAAGCCTGTCAGGATCACGGTCGCATAAATCATAGATTAAATCCTCATCAACATCGACAATCTCATATCCTTCAAGTTTATGGGACTTATATTCCTTAAAATCTATGCAGTAATTTTCCAAATCATCCTTGTTTAAATACCAAAGCACCTGAACTTTTTTTATCATACCCATCAGTTAATAATCTAAAAATGTTTTTTTACAACAGTAGTCTTTGTTATATTGTTGAATAATCTATCAGTACGTAGGAATTTACCAATAAGCCAATCAAATATAATTGGGACCCAATATATTTTGGTTAAGTTACGTACAATAGCCTGTAACCAGGAAATATTGGCACCATTTTTTGATTTGACTTCAATACCCATAATTGCCTTACCCATACTGGCAGCAGCCAATTTTTCAGTTACCACGAAGTAAACGAAAATTAAAACCGGTACGAAATATGGGAAGAACTGATAAACACCGTATACGTTTTTAGCACCAACTAATCCGTATATGAAGTAGGATACAATCCACATAAAAGCTGAAAGAATAATAAAATCAAGGATGTAAGCTACAATTCTTTTTGAAAATATAGTCATCTAATCACCTCAGCATACTCTAGGAACTGGATCGGCAATTGGTGCTTCAAGAATCCTTTCACCACCGATTGGAGTGTTGACAACGACATAATCACCCTCAACGACTTCACCAATAATTGCAGCGTTTTCACCATATTTTTCGCCTTTGATTGCTTCAAGGATTGCTTCGGCCTTATCCGGCTTAACTCCCATTACAACCTTACCCTCATTGGCTACTTCAAATGGATCAATACCGAGCATTTCAGATACTGCATGAACTTCTTCCCTGATAGGAATTGCTTCCTGTTCCAATACAACACCAACACCTGCTTTTGAAGCCATTTCATTGATTGCATTGGCAAATCCTCCACGGGTAGGGTCTTTCATTGCAGTAACTCCACCAATTTCTAAAGCTTTTTTAATAATATTCCACATTGGGGCAACATCTGATTTCAAATCAGTATCAAAACCGAATCCTTCCCTAAATGACATCAGGCTCATTCCATGATCGCCCAAACTGCCGGTGACAATGATTTTATCTCCGACTTCAAGGCCGGAATCACGAACCACTTCACCTTTCTTGGCTATTCCAATACCGGTAGTCACCATGACAATGCCGTCAAGCTTGTCCTGAGGCATTACCTTTGTGTCTCCAGTAATTACGGCCACATCAACTTCAGCGCAGGTTTCATTCAATGACTTTATGATTCTGTCCAAATCTTCAATTGGAAAACCTTCCTGCATGATTATTGCATTTGATAAAGCCAACGGTTGAGCGCCCATAACAGAAACGTCGTTTATTGTTCCTGCGGCTGAAATCCTACCGATGTCCCCACCAGGGAAAAACAACGGATCGATAGTGTGACCATCAGTGGTCATAACAATTTCATAATCGCCCATTGGAATAGATGCACCATCATCTAGGTCATCTAAGCTAATACCACCATTAACACTTTTTTTAGTGATATTATCTAAAATTGTGCTGGAAATTAAATTTGCCATTACTTCTCCGCCAGCACCATGATTCATACTAATTTTATCATCTGACATTTTATCTCCTAAAAAAATATTATTACGAAATAATGTTTATAAAAACAAGTATATTAAAATTATGAAAAAAATATAAAAAAAGAGAATTTAAAGATAAATATCCTTAAATTAAAATTCCGTTAATTACTCCATCCTGACCAGGTCTGGATGTAACTTTTGCATTACCTTCAGGAGTTTCTACAATAGCCCCTTTGGTAATGATGTTCCTCCTAACGTAGTTAGGGTTTGCAGAGTTTTCTATTACACCAAGAATATCTACAACTTTGGTTTTACCGTTTGAATCAGTTACGTTGATTTTATTACCGGTAGCTAATCTGAGTTTTTCGTTTCCGCCACGGGTTCTGATTTTTCTTAATTTTTTTTCGTCTAATCTAGTTTCAGCAGGATCTCTTCCTAATTCTGATTTCCTTTTTCCACGGTTTGCAACATTTCTTGCACCTGATGGACTTCTAGTTGATTTTCCTTGAGAAATTGCCATTATTTCACCTAAATAAATATAATATATAAATAATAATCGCAGTTCTTAAGCCTCTTTTCAATCAGACCATCGGCAAGATAATTGACAGTCTAATTTTTGAGAGCAAAAAAGAGCCTTAAAGAATAATGATAATTAAATATTACTTTATCATTATATATAAATGTTATATTTTTTGGCTAAAAATAAAGAAATTTAATTTTTATTTTTTAAAATAAATTCATCGAGCAGCTTGTCAAACTCTTCTTCAGTCAAATCCTTATCAGATGCTGCATCAAGGATCTTTTGAATTTCCTCTTGAGAAACATCATCACCCAATAAATCTATGAGTAAATCCTTTAAATCCTCATCATCAATGTATGCTTCACCAGAAGTCATTGAATGTGAATTTCCTTCTTCATCAAGAGTATAATAAGGTATTTCTTTTGACATTTAATTATTCCTCATCGTCATCCGGAAACTCGTAGTAGACCACATTATATGGATCTTCATCAAAGCTCCATTCATTCGGTTCATCTAAATAAACTTCATCATCAAAATCATCATCACTATCTTCAGCGCCTTCAACCTGGATTACAATGTCGACATCTTCTCCTAATTCTTCAATGTCAATTCCTAATTCATCCAAATCGATTTCCAATTCACCATCCTGAACTGCTTCTTCAGGCACCACAATAATTATCTCATCAGGAGAATTAACGTTGATTTCTTTGTCATCCATTTTATCACTTCATTTTTTAATTATTATAATTTTAAATTAACTCATATTTAAAAGTTAAGCAAAATCCATTTGAGACTCTTTCAAAAACTTTGTTGATTTTCAAAATCCTTTTTGCGATTGTCATTCCAAATGAGATCTCTGCGATAGATTCGTTTTAAAACGCCTCG
>NZ_CADAJR010000013.1 GCF_902788255.1 uncultured Methanobrevibacter sp. | reverse complement strand
AGGTATCGACAAAATGGACGATGCTTTAAACCCAGCTGCATTATTAGGTACTGCTGACTCAATGAACTTCGGTTCCTTAGCAGAAATCGTACCTACCGTACTCGATTACTTAGGTAAAAACGAATAAACACATAATAAGTTCAATTGTTGGTTAACACCAACAATTCTTAACTTATTTTTTAATCGTTGCCAAATCAGCTATTAAAAAATAAGTTAATTTATTTTTAATAAAAATTTGAGAGAGTTAGATGTTATATGATTGATGAAATTTTAGACAAAGCAAAACAAGGAAAAGAATTAACTGATGATGAATTTTTAGAATTGTTAAATATCGAAGATGACGAGGAATTAGAGAAGTTATTCAAGATAGCATGCGACATAAGAGACAATCAATCAAAAGTGATCAAACTAACATCTACAGTGCATCTCACAAACAAGTGCCAAATCCAACCTAGATGCGAATATTGCGGATTTGCTGAAGAAACCTCTGAAAAAGGATATTACAATGCATTTTACAAATCCAATGAGGAAATCTTAACTGCAGTAAAATCCATCGAGGAGGCACATATCCCCCGCGTAAGCTGTTCCGGAGGATATGGCTATAAAGGAAAACAGGCAGTTAATGCATGCAAAATAGTGAAGGAAAACTCCAATTTAGAGATACTTGTTAATGTTGGAGGGGATTTGACTGAAAGGTCAGTTAAAGAATTGTCAGAACTGGGTGCGGACACAGTATGTTGTAATCTAGAAACAATAAATGAAGACGTGTTTTATCAAAGAAAGCCTGGCGACTCCTTAGACCAAAGAATATTAACATGCCAAAGGATAAGCGACGCAGGAATTGGATTATCATCCGGATTGCTTTTAGGACTTGGAGAAAGCAAAGAAGACAGAATTAAGCATTTACGCTATTTATCTAATTTTAAAACATTGAATGAAATACCAATTATGGGTTTCAATCCATATGAAGGCACACCTATGGCGGATTGGCCTCCGTTCCCATTGAAAGAGCAATTGAAGATTGTTGCAATAACACGTATAATGTATCCTTCAATCACAATTACAATGCCTACACCAACCGTGGGACCGGAGAATGTGGAATTCTCACTTAAGGCCGGTGCAAACAATCTGGCAACAGTGATAGCTGACAATTACCCTCATGAGGTTAAGGGAGTCGGCTCCCCAAATTACGGCAACTACACCGAAGTCGTCAATGTCATTGAGAAATTGGATTTAGTACCTCAAACTATTTAATCTCTTTTTTTAAAATATGATACCATGGCATTTGAAAAAATGATAAAAAACGCATTCGAGGAATCCCGAAACAACACCCGTTTAGGGGACACTCTTGAGGAAATAAGTGAGATTCAGGATTACATCAGGAATGCTGAAAAGATTTATATACCAAACAAAAACGGGATTAAGGTGGAAGTGCTGAATCAGGTTTTGGAAAGCTACGGATTGCCTGAAGCCAAAATACTTCAAATAAATACAAACACTGCCGACACAAGCAGAATTCCTGCACTTGCAAAGGCTTACATGGCACTTGACCAAAGCGATGCCGACTTGATAATAGCCAGGGGCCGCCTAGGAATTCCCGGTTCAGGATCACTACTCATTTTCATTGACAACAAGGGAAGAATCCTCACTGCAGGAACCTCCCCATCACATTTAATTCATAAAAAATCAATTGAGGAAGCGGTTTACGATGAAGCCTGTGAAGCGCTTGAAAAAATTGGTTTTACAAAAATAGAAGGTTAAACAATGAATGTAGATACCGGAATAACCTCTGAAGTACTTACCATTAAATCTGAAACTAAGCTAATTGACATTTTCAATGAGATTATTTTTAAAAAGTCCAATGCCGTTTACGATTATATTGAAAGCTTAAAAGTTGACGTGAACACTAGAATAGTGGTGATTGGAACATACTTCACAGGCGTGGGGATAGTTAAAAAACTAAGCGAGAAATACAATAACATACTATTGATAGACATTTATCCTCATTTGGAAGATCTATTGTACACTGGTTTGGGAGGAAAGCTAAAAAATCACATTGAATTTTCATCAAATCTTGATTTGATTTACTCCGGAGACATAGTTATTGATACGACAGGATTTGGAGGCATCAGCATTGAGCAATCATCAGGATTTGATGTGAAGGTATTCATAATAGAGGATCCCGTAGCGGAAGACAACGACAATATACTTAAAGAAAAGAACAATATTCATGATAGAATAGCTGCAGTCAAATCAAATAACAAGGCGATACTGAAAACAAAAGGGATCAATACAAAAACATCAGGAACAATGACCCTTACCATAGGCATCTTGACAGGCCTTTTGAATAAGTTTCTTGAAAAGGAAGGTGTTCTTTATAGCGCATGTGAAATGGGATTTTATGAGGAAGTCATATTTAAGGAAAAGAACATAAAGAAATTTATTGAACTTGCCAATGCCAATGCATTTAAAGTATCAACAATAAAACCGTTTAATTTGGATGAAATGATTCATGATGAATTGAACAGAATAACATCTGAAATGATTTAAATGAAACTTACAGACATAATCAAGTTTATAGAGGATAAAATTCCAAAATCCCTGGCATTAAGCTCGGATGAAATCGGATTTAAAAAAGATTACGACATGAAACAGAGCATTGACTCAATTAAAATTTATATGGATTTATTGCCGGAGCATGATGAAAACAATGGCAATACACTAATCATTACACACCATCCCCCACTATTCATCCCAGAGACACCAACATACACCATACATTCAAACTGGGATATTATTGAAGGCGGGGCAAATGATGCATTGGCAAATGCATTGAATCTAAAGGTCATAGACTATTTTGACACTAACACTCACATTGGAAGAGTTTGTGAATCAAATCAAAGCTTTTTAGAGTTAAAAAATACTATTCTGAGCAGCTTCGATAATGTGAGAATCGTGAATAAGCCGGATGACGAGGCAATGACCGGCCAAATTGGAATAATATCAGGTTTCGGACTTAAAAACCCCGACTACATTACCCTTGCCAAAGACAGGGACATAAAAATATTGATTTCAGGGGACATGACCCAGCAAACTGCAATTTTTGCCAAAAACTTAGGAATAACACTGATTGACCTAAATCATCATGAAAGTGAACTTCCAGGATTATATGCACTTGCAGATGTTTTAAAAGAACTTGACATCAATATGGAAATTATTAATGAAAAGCCTATGGAAAAGTTAGAATTCGAGTGATAATATGGTAAATGATGAAATCAAAAAAATGGAAGACAAACAAGTCCCTCGCGGAAGAATTGACTTGATTGGATGTGGAAGATTAGGTTTAAGAATTGGAATAAATTTAATCCAAGTTCACAGGGGCGGACCTAAAGTTATCGCAGCATTCGATGGACAGAAGATTGATGGGGGAGATGTGATTTTTACAATGCTTGGTGCCGAAAGCGGTCAGAACAAGCCGGATTTCCTAAGGCAATTGTGCACTCATGATGAAAATTTCAGATTAATTGAAAGCCATCCTGAATACATTGACGAGAGCAATCTTGATTTGATTAAGGGAGATGTGGTGATCATTGTCATTGCAGGAGGAAACACAATACCTACCGCCGCAAAGATAATCAAACACGCCCATGAAAATGGTGCCAAAACAATTGGAACCGCAGGAATTTTCGGATTCGGTAATGAAAACATTGAGATAAAAGACATTTCAGAGTACGACGATTCAAATCCTGCCGTTGAAGAGTTAAGAAAGGAAGGAATAACTGAAAATCATCTAATCCTAACAACAAACAAACTAATCAGGGACAATGAGCCGGTCACTCCATACACTCTTGATGAAGTTGCAAAAATAATTACAATGACTGCCTTAAAACTATTGAGAGATAAAAATGATTAAGATAGCGACAGCGGAATGTTTCACACATGGAAAAATCGGAATGGAACTTCATGCATTAGCTCAAGATTATGAAGGAAACTTCGGATGCGAATATGTTGAAAACCCTGAAAAATATGGTGATTTCAACTATAATGAGCTTAGCGTAACATGCAGCCTATTCATCCCTACAATAGAGGCCGTTTCCAAAATATTGAATGTTGAAAATCCTCCAAAACCGAAAATGCTAATTAAGGGCATTAAGGTTTATGATGAATCCGGAGATAAGAAAGTAAGTAAAATCATGGCCCAATCCGTTAAAGACTTGAGCGACTGTGATATCGCCGTCGGCACAACTGCCGGAATCGGACATGGGGCAATAACAATAATCACACCTAAATATGAAATAACAACAACAACCAGCGTTTATGCTGATTTGCGTGAAAACAACAGTGAAATGCTCTTCAGTCGATCGGAGGATGGAATTAAGAAAACATTGGAGATGATCCTATTAATTTTAAACGATGATATCTGCAAAATAAAGGAAATGGAAAATGTTGAAATACGTTCCCGTTAGATTCCTTCAAGCTCTTTCAAGATATAACGTTTCAATATCTCCACAGCCTTTTCACCGTCTTCATCCAGTCTGACTGCATCCAATGGATTCAAATCATAGGTTTTGACAACTGCATCGGCTGAAATGTTTTTAACCACATCAACATCCTTATCGTTTAGGATTACTGAAGCGCAGTCATCCCCACAGCCGGTTATTGTAACGATCTTTGCATCCTCAAGAATTGGAGAGCAATTGTTTGGCTGTGCTGAATACTCTGTGATGCATGCCGCTACAATGTTATCGTTTTCAAGTGCCAGTTCAACGCTGGCTGCCCTTACTACTAATCCGAGCGGACTTAATCCGCTGCAAGATACCAATGCTATTTTATCACTCATTTTTTCATTCTCCCGTATCTTTGTTTTACCTTCTCATAACCTCTTTTGTAAAATGGACAGAAATCGATGCACACACTGCAGCCTTCACGATGGGCAGTGCATGATTTCCTTATGAATTTCTCATCATCGTCAAATGCGTTTTCAGGGCATCTGTCAATGCACACGCCGCATGTTGAGCAGTAGTCCCTCACCCATCCCATGTCGTTTTCGGTTTTAAACGGCAGGTTTTCAATTGATGTTTTAATCATGAAAAATCCAAGGTTCAACCCTTCCCTGAACATGCACATGTTGCTTCTTGTAATGACCGCTTCGTTTGACTGTAATGCTATTGCCCTCAAACTTACACGGTCATCCAAAGGATTGATCAAATCCGCCCTGAAACCCTCTTGTCTTAAAATGTCTGCAAGTGCAAATGTTTTCTGGCCGAATTCCTGAAATTCCGCATCCATCAACTTGCATTTTTCCTTTGAAGGATCCATCTTAAGAATGTCTGAGGACATGAAATACTTGAGTATAATTATATTGTCCCAGTCGATGTCCCACTCGCTTTTAAACTCGTCACTTAACTTGGAATAGCTGAGTCCAACAAATCGTGACGCAAGAGCGATATCTCTGAATTCATCTAAAAAATCATCTGTGATGGTTGTTTTTGGTTTAATAGGATTATCAATACTGTAAAAATTAGGAGTAGGTTGATGATACCTAAATCTCATACCATTAACCTATTTTGTCCTTAAAGCTTCCACTGCTTTAGGGAACTCTTCACAAAAGACTTTGATTTCCTCTGTTGGAATTGAGAAACTGATACGCAGGTATCTGTCACCGAATTCCTCTGAAGTGTATTCGCCTTCCCTTGTGAACAGTTTTTTATCAACCAAATAGTTTGACATTACCTTCGGATCAATTCCCGCACCTGAAAGGTCGATTACCATCATGTTTGCATCAGACGGATAGACAGGCAGGAAGACACCCTCGATAGGCTCAATCATTTCATTAATCAGCCTTTGGTTTTCAAAGCAGGTTTCTCTCATCTTTTCAAACCATTCAGGTTTTGATTTGAGACCTGCGATTGCACCGAATTGTGAGATGATGTTCACTCCAAGGTCATTAACCACTGCGTTTTTGATTGCATCGATTATAGGTTTTGATGATACCACACCACCAATCCTTAAACCGGCCATTCCGAATATTTTGGAAAAGCTGTATATGGTCAATGTTTGTTCAGGAGCATAGTTCTGTACCAGGAAATGCTCACGTGCAAAGTCTTTGTAAGTTATATCATGTAATAAGTATAAATCGTTTTCTTTTGCGATTTGGGCAAATTCTTTCAATTCATCTTCATTGTATGAGGAACCTAATGGGTTTAACGGATCAATCAATATTACCATACGGGTGTTTTCATCCATATTCTCCCTTAAAAGGTCAGGAGTGAGCTTGTAATCATTTTCTTCATGGTAAATAGGAACATACCTTACCTCATCACAGAACCTGTTTGCGAAATCTCCGATGATGAAGTATCCAGGATCTGATAGAATCACGTTGTCCTCAGGTTCAAGAAGAGCCTGCATTACAAGGTACAGTGATTCGGTTGCACCTGAAGTCAAAAGCACTTCCAGACCTTCCAATCCCAAATCATCTAAAATCAATTGTTTTAATTCGCTGAATCCTTCAGGGGCAGGATATTTGCAGTATGTCTTTTGCTTAATCGCTTCAATCATGGCGTCAGATATTGTATCATCATGCAAATGGTTGGTGTTCTGTCCCATCCATATCATATCTTCATCCATGTACATATCTTCAAAGAAGTCGTTAGCTGAAGAGTATCCTTCCGGAGGCACCCTTTCTGTCTTTTGGAACTTCTTTTTCGGGTTTTTAATATCAAAATCCTTATCCCTCATAATATCAACTCAAACAATTCCAAAATAAATATCTATTTTTAATAATTTATAAAATTAACTAAGCAATTCCCTCGGAAGTTATGAAAAATGTTACACTTTTTCCTTCAGGAATGCTTCTGTGACGTTTTAATGTGGCGATTCTCTGATTAATCTCATCACCACGTTCCAATTTGATTATGACTTTGGAAATATACTCAAGTATATCTCCTCCGACTGCCCTGACTTCACTGTTTCCCTCATCATCAAAGGAATTGTAAATCTGATTTGTGATTACAACGGCAATGTCATACTTTCGTGCAATGTTTGAAAGCAATTGGACCTGTTTTCTCAATTCCTTGCTTAACTTGTAGGATTTCATGTCATCCACACGGTAGAGCGCAACTGCAGAATCAAGAACGATCAAATCCACTTCCTCATGATGCTTTCTAATCCAAACATCGATTGACCTCAGGGTTTCAGTCTGTTCGAGAAAGTCAGTCGGTTCAAAAACAATAATGTTATTGGCTACATTTGAAAAGTGCGGTCCTGAAATCTGTTTTATTCTGTCAATTGATATTCCGCCTTCAGTATCTATATAGACAACCTTGCGATTGTTTTTTGCAACATTGACAGCAAGGGTTAGAGTCACATTACTCTTACCGGAACTCGGTGAGCCGAATACCTGGGTGACAGTGCCCTTTTCAAAACCTCCATCAAGAAGCACATCCAATGATGAATTTGATGGAATCTTATGATTGTCTTCAAAATTAGCCAATACTTTCATAGATAGATATTGTATTTTATAAAATATATATGTATCAATATTGAAATATACTTATTAAGTGGTGTTAAAAATGACTAGAAAAATTACCGCATTACTTATAGTTTTAATATTTTCAGTCTGTCTGGCCAGTATTGCCTTTGCAGAAAACAATTCTGTAAATGAGAGCCAACTAGCTGACGACGGCCAGAATACAGAAATTAACAATGCAAACAATCAAGCGATTGAAGATACCTCAAACTACATCAAGGTCACTTCAATTTCAGGACGCGAATTTAAATTTAATGACGGATTTACAGGATTCTGTTTGAGTTCAACAGGAACAATTGAAACCGGAGACACATTCACTTCAGGAGCGTTTGCAAATAGCCAAACAGAAAACTACGTGAAACTGGCAATAATCGAAGCATACAAACTTGGAAAGGAAAACAATCTGGGTGAAATAATTTCCAAAATAGTTAATGGAAATATGGATACTGGAGACGAAGTCATAAAAGCAGTAATGGATTCCAATGAACAAATTGGACAAAGCAAAACAGTAAACATCGACAACACAACCGAGGCAACATTCACCTTCGAACTTCTAAAGTCAACTGATGAAGACCATATTGAATGTCTGGGATACACCGTTTCCAAAAAACCTGTAGAGCCAGTCATTTCAGGTGATGAATCTGCATCCGACGACAAACAAAGTGATGACAATAACGGCACACAACCTGCGGGCAATGTCACTCCAGGAAATAACGACAAACAGGCAGATTCAGGAAATGCAACACCTGAAAAGAATCAGACTGATGATAAAAACTCTAAAGACAATAAAACAGAACCTAAAAAGGCAGACAACAAAGTTGTCAAAAACGATACTACAATTGTAAAAAATACCACAACTGTCATCGAAAACAACACTACAATTGTGCACAACAACGTTAAAGAAGTAAATAACACTACTGCACCTAAAAACAATACTGCTACAAACCTTTTAAAGGCAGGATATCCTATCATAATCCTCCTTATTGTAATAGTAATTGCAGTGGTTGCAGTTGTTATCAAAAGAAGAGAATAATTAATTCTTTTCTTTCATTTTCTTATTATTTTTGGCTTGAAACCGGTCAGATCAACGATTGATGAGGCATGATTTGACTTTAACTCGCCGACATCGATGACCATATCCACTTCACAGTCCAGCTGCTCGAGAATTTCTGAAGGATTGCTTAAAACCTCATCGTCAGAGAGATTGGCACTGGTGGTGGTTATCGGAAAAATGCTTGCAAGCCTGCAGGCCAGCTCACAGTCAGGCACCCTTACACCGACATTAACAAGACCGCTGGTGATTACCCTCGGTACAATCTTCCTTTTGTTTAAGATGAATGTGTATGGTCCGGGAAGATAGTTTTTGATGGTGTTTTTCTGGCCGAGTGTGGTTTTGGCAACCAGATCGATTGCATCAATGTCACGTACAAGTATTGAAATAGGTTTCAGAAAGCTTCTCTGTTTAATATCAAAAATTCTTCTTACGGCCTTGTTGTCAAAAATATTTGCCCCAAGCCCATACACGGTATCGGTAGGGTACAGCACCACACCACCACGGGCAAGGACGTTTATGGCCTCAAAAATAATATCTTCATCAAAATTATCAATACTTGTTTTTACGACTTTCATTTAAATTTATATTAGATGAAATCTTCATATATAATTATGCTTCAAAGTTTAAGACCATTATTAACAAGAATATTGAACCCGTTAGCTCGAAATTTAAACATAAATCCGAATATTGTAACTGTAATCTCACCTTTTGTTGCGGTGCTTGCAGCCTATGGATTTGCCAACCACAACATGATTTTAGGATGCGTGGCAATACTCCTTTCAGGTTTTCTTGATGTCGTTGACGGTGCGGTTGCAAGATTCCATGGAAGGGCATCCCCATTCGGAGCGTTTCTTGACTCCACAATGGACAGGTTTGCAGATGCAATCATCTACATTGGAATAATATTTGGAGGATACTGTGACTGGTTTGTCGGTGTACTGGCGATTCACTCAGCAATAACAGTAAGTTACGTAAGGGCAAGAGCGGAATCCCAGGGTGCGGAGTGCAACATCGGAATAGCTGAACGCGCAGTTCGTATGATAATCTTAATGGTTGGAGCAATTATAGGATACTTTGCGGGAGACATCTACTTTACATACATCATTTACATTCTGGTAATCTTATCATACTTTACAGTCGCCCAAAGAATCATACATGTTTGGAGGCAATTGAAATGAGTGATTTGGAAAGTCCTGAAAAAATAGCAAAAGACATTGCAAAACTGGAGAGAAACCTGAATCAGGTAGCCCACATTACCTTTGAGGGAAAGGAAAAGGAAGTGTATGACAGGGCCATAGACTATTGGAACGATTCAAAATATTATCTTGAAAAGGAAGATATGAGGACTGCATTCGGTTGCATCGAATACAGCCACGGTTTGCTTGACGCATTAAGGATGATTCATGGAATCATCTAATTAACACCTTCCACTCTTTTTATATCAATAATCAACTTATCGAAATCGGACTGATAATGCTTATCCTGAATGACTTTAAATTTATCATATTCATCTTTTGCAATTTTTTTAGCATCGTTTGAGGAAATTTTACCTTTTCCTTCAAGAATCGGTAGCAAATTCAAATTAATATAATCATCCAAAACCTGTTTCCAGTCACCCATTGACATTGGAATCTCGTTCAAAGCTCTCGCTTCGGCAAGTGTTAAAAAACCGTCAACCAATGAATTCAAGCGTTTCAACTCTTTTTCATTAAGGTAATTTTTAGAGATTACAACATCACTTAAAATGATTTTACCATTTGGATTGCTCCAATTTGTCAAACCCATATTAGTTTTTTCACTGTCACTTCTCTCAGCAATAATTTCTGCAGCAGTGTGACCGCTGACTGCATAGATTAACTTATTTTGAACTGTTGCAAAGAATTCACGAGTCAATTGAGCATCCTTGTTATAATCAAAGCTTGTTGCATAGATATCTGTAATCTTTTGATTGAATCTTCGCTCAGATGACCTGATGTCTCTTACTCGTTCAAGCAATTGAGTGAAATAATCAATCCCAAATCTGGAACCATTTTTCAACAATTCATCATCCAAAACGAATCCCTTGATTATCAATTCTTTTAATTGTTTAGTAGCCCATATTCTAAAGTGTGTTGCATTTTTAGAGTTTACTCTGTAGCCTACTGATATAATAGCATCCAAATTGTAAAAATTTGTATTATATTTTTTGCCGTCAGATGCAGTTATTTCCATTTTGGAAACAACTGAATTTTTTTGTAATTCACCTTCTTCAAAAATATTTTTTAAATGTTTACTTATTGCTGGAACTTTAACATTAAATACTTCAGCCATTGTTTTTTGAGTTGCCCAAAATGTTTCCATTTTCGGGTCAACAATTACATCCATTGACACTTCACCCTCATCACCAATATACAACAGAGTTCTTTGTATTTCATTTTCTTCAGTCATAATATACACCTTTTTAAATTTAATATAATATTATCAAATATTGGTATATATTACGAGTTTTAAATAGTTTTTGTTGTAAATGAAGTCAATTTTTCAAACTGAAAGCAATATTACAAAGTGAAAACAATTTTTAAAAAAAATGAAATTTTTAGAGTATCTTATATTCCAAGATACGTGAAAAATATAAGATTTTGAAATTATAATGCAAATTACATTACTCCACAGAGATGCCCTTTAAAGTAAACATTGCATCACACTTCAAGAATCCTCAAATAATTGGTGGTTCTTGACTCACCCAGAGGAAATCCTCCTGTGATTATTATCAAATCCCCCTCATCGAGATTGAATTCTTCCCTGGCGATTTTCCTTGCGCTTTCAACCATCTCATCAGTGTCTTCAAATATTTCAGTTATCACAGGCTTGACACCAAAGTTCAGGACCACCTTTTCTGCAATGTGGCTGGACGGACAGCATGCCAATATTATGGAATTTGGCCTTAAATTACTGATTTTACTTGCGGTAAATCCTGTCATGGTAGGTGTGACAATCAGTTTGATATCGGAGTATTCAACCGCATCAACAACCAGTTTGGCAATGGTGTCGCTGGTTTCTATTGTTCCCTTGTATGCGACATGCTTTGTATAGTCTATGGTTGACTCCACATATTTACAGATTCTGCTCATGATTTCAGTGGCAGCCACAGGATACTTACCGACAGTGGTTTCACCTGAAAGCATCACACAGTCGGTTCCATCCAGAACGGCATTGGCAACATCTGAAACCTCCGCCCTTGAAGGTCTTGGATTTTCATACATTGAAGCAAGCATTTCTGTTGCAACAATTGCAAACTTGCCCTTTTCACGGCATTTTCTGATGATGTCCTTTTGAAGCATCGGCAGCTCCTCAAGGGGAACCTCAACACCCAAATCCCCACGGGCAACCATGATTCCATCGGACGCTTCAATTATGTCATCGATGTTTTCAATACCCATTCGGCTTTCAATCTTTGAAATGATGCATGCATCACCGCCTGCATCTTCAATGATTTGGCGGGCTGCGAGAACATCCTCTTTTGTGTTGACAAATGACAGCGCCAGGTAATCACATGAATGCTTGGCGGCAAATGCAATGTCACTTTTATCCACATCACTAAGGAATTCCAGTTTCAAGTCAACACCCGGAACATTAACGGTCTTGTGATCCTGGATTTTGACCTTGCCCAATGCCTTCAGCTCAACTGCATCGTCACTCTTCCCGATGACTTCAAGCTCATACAATGCATTATCCAAAAGAACCTTGTCCCCCACATTAATGAAGTCAATGGCTTCGCTGTGGTTGACTCCAAATTCATTTTCATTGCCTACAGTACAATTTTTGCTCATATGAATGGTTTCACCCTCTTCAAGGGTCACTCCGTCATCTTTGAATTCAAGTGTTCTGAATTCCGGCCCCTTTGTATCGTAGAGAATGGCCACAGGCTTGTTGCAAATTTTTCTAACTTCACGAACAACCTCTCTTGTTTTGAGTATATCTTCCCTTGTTGCATGGCTGAAATTGATACGTGCGCAATCCATACCTCCATTGACCATTTCGCCCATGACCTCAACGGAATTGGATGCCGGACCTATACTGCATATTACTTTTGTTTTTTTCATAATCTATCCATCCTAATTGTAGAGAAAAATCAGTGCTATATTAATACTTCAATTAATTAAATTTTTTCTTAATTTAAGTCAAGCAAGTTAATTTCATCAAATAGTTTGAATTCTCCATCAAAGCTTGCAACATAATCCAAGTCATAATATTCATATATTACGACTTCGGAACAGTCTATAAATCCTAATTTGAATTTGTTTTTATTGTATTTTTCAAATATTGAAAATACATTATCATTGTACATGTTAATATCTGATTCATTGATGATTGTGAAATTATCCTTCATATAGTTATATGCCAACCTAACTAATGCAACATCCTTTGTTTTTTGGCCAAGTATTGTCATTACTTCAGATATAATTCCATTTGAGATGTAACACTCATTATCTAAAACTTCTCTGTTCTCTATTGCTCTTTGATGTAGAGGGTCATTTTTTCTAAATATTGCAATGATGAATGATGAATCCAATAAAATTTTTTTCATTTGTATAAACTCCTTTTTAGTTCAACCGCATCTCTTGGATCATCATCTTCAATAATGCCCAATACGTCATCCAGACTTACTTTTTTTCTAGGCCTTATTATGATTTCATTATTTTCATTAATAGACCAATCAATGATTGTGTCCTCTATAGTTAAATCTGTGAGTTTATTACGTATAGCTTTAGGGATAGCCAATTGATAATTTTTATACAATGTTGTTGTTGCAATTATATTATCCATAATATTCAGACCCCTTTAATTTTATTTAATTAATATTATATTTTCAGATAATATAAATTTATCTGAAAAATAATAAAATCACTAATCATTACCACATATCAAATTTCAAAATAACATATTCTAAAAAAAATAGAAGTAAAATTTGATGCTAGACATCAATTTTACTGTGAATCAAAGATTCATCACCGGCAGATATTATCTCACCGTCCAAAACCTCAACAACTCTGTCTGCAAGTTTGGCCACATCCATATCATGAGTTACAATTATCAGTGTAACATTCTTATCTTCATGCAAATCAATTAGTTGACGAAGTATTCTAGTACTTGTCTTTGAATCTAGTGATCCTGTTGGTTCATCTGCCAATATTATTGAAGGATTATTTGCTAGTGCACGGGCAATTGCCACCCTCTGACGCTCACCACCGGACAGCTTATTGGGTTTGATGTCAGCCTTATCTTTAAGACCAACATCATCGAGAAGTTTCAATGCCTTTTGCCTCATCTCCTTTGAGGACATCTTTTGGGTGTACATCGGAATTTCCACATTCTCCACAACTGAAATGTTTGGAATCAGATTGTGCAGCTGGAAAATGAAACCGATTTTTTCACCCCTGAATTCATTCAGCTTTTTTGAGCTTGCCAGGTCTTCACCCGCAACGCTGATGCTTCCGGAATCCGGCACATCCAGTGCTCCGAGCATATTGAGAAGTGTTGATTTTCCTGAACCTGACGGCCCGATGATTGATACGAACTCCCCATCGGCAATTGTGAGGTTTATTCCGTTCAATGCCTTAATCTTTCCACCTTCATAGCTTTTATATAAGTCCCTAATCTCTACAGCATTCATCTTATCACCTCACTCATACCTCAATGCCTCTGTTGGAGGAAGCCTTACAGCCTTAAGGGCAGGATAGATTCCACCGATTATTCCAACCACAATGGCAATTGCAAATGCCTGTGCGAAAATCTTTGGAGTGAACAACGGTTCAATGCCCATCTGCGGACCCAATAGTGTGCATGCTGAAAAACCTATTATTGACCCAACAATTGCAGACACTATTGTGATGACCAGTGACTCTCCGACAATCATTGTCAAGATCTTGCGGTTTGACCATCCGACAGCCTTGAGCACCCCTATTTCACGGGTCCTTTCAAAGACTGACATTAGCATTGTGTTGATTATTCCAAGTCCACCGACAACAATGGCCAAAAGGGAAATTGCCCATGTTGATGCCTGAAGCATGTTGAGCATGTCCGCCATCTGCTCCATTTCCATGACTGATGTGATTGTGGTAATGTCATCGCCATACTTCTCGTCAATCCTGTCGGCAACGACCTGGGCATCGACACCCTTATCGACCTTGACGTAGATGTTTGAGATTGAATCCTCATCATCCATCAGCTCCCCGACACGGGATATTGATGTGAACACTCCACCCGCCATGTTTGAGTCTCCGGATTCGTATATTCCCACAACCTCAAAGTCCTCATGGTTGACTTCAATCGTATCCCCCACTTTATAGTCATTGTCATCGGCATATATCTCACCCAGGATGACCTCATCTGCACCGTCTTCAAATATTCTGCCCTCCTTCATGGAGATGTCAGCCAGTTCAGTGCCTGCAGGATCAATACCTATCAGGGTGTTCATATAGTCATCACCGACCGATGTGAGAACAACATATATCGGAAAGGCCTTGTCAACGCCCTCCACATTTGCTATCTTATCTGTCCAGTTTGCATCAATGGTGTTGGTCCCATATGCTGAATCCCCAGTTTCCTTTCCTGAAATCTGAAAATCAGCACCCCCCGCATGGATTGTATCCTCAAATGAGTTGACCAAACCATCTGTGATTCCACCAAGAGCAACAATTACGATAATGCCTATTGCAATACCCACAATGGACAATAACGCACTGGTTTTTCTCCTGAATGGATTTTTAAGAATGAATTTTAAAAATGACATAATACTAAATAGGCAAGTAATATATAAATAACTAATTATACAATCAATCAAAATGCAAAAACAAGGTGATGAAATGCACAAGGAAACATTACTTAAAAACATCGATAAAATCCATACAACCGAAATGGGTGTTGGAAGAATACAGAAGAATTTGGAAATTGACTGCGAACCTGTAGAGTATTGCATTTCCAAACTGCAAAAGGAAGACTCAGCAGTCACAAAAGAAGGAAAAAATTACTATGTTGAGGTTGATAACTGTAGAATAACAATCAACTCAAGCAGTTTTACAATCATTACAGCACATAAAATCTAATTATTTGTTTTGAGCAATGTATTTGCTTAAAAGTTTGTTCAACTTTATTGCGGTATTGTAGTTCATGACAATCTGCAAGTCAGATTCATTGATTAGTTCAACATCATCACCATCATTCACCAATTTATTGTTTATGACAATTAACCTAAGTTCTTCATTGTTGCCCCCAACTCCAAAAGAAGATGCATAAACAACTTTTGAGTTTTCATCAATGTTAATCTTTGATTTGATATCTACATTTTTATCGGTCATTCAATCACATCCATCATGTACCATTTTTTATCATTAATAGCTGAAAAATCAGTCATTTTTATTTCTTTATCTGAAAATGTAATGAAATAATCTTTTAAATTTTCATATTCCTTTTTATTAACAAGAATTTCCTCATCGGATTCTATTTCATTTTCCAATTCATTTAAATTCAACTCATCAGGAATATTACTTAAAATTTCATCCAATTCATCATCAGACACTTCATCAGATTTTTCCTCTCCCTCTTCCAATTGTTTATTGAAGTCAAATTTAATAAATTCTTCCTGCGCAATGTCCAGCTTTCTAATAAACTCGGATTTCATGTTTAAGATATACTTCGAATTTTGATATATGATAACTTCATTTTCAATAAATGTATTGATGAATTTATCCAAAGTCACTCTTGAAATGCCTGAACCAACGGCAATTTGCTGTTTTGTATACTCATCAACAGGTGCGGAAAATAAAAATTGCAATACTTTAGCCTGAGGACAATTTCCAAATATTTCTTGAAACATCAATTCTCACCAATATAACATATGTACACTGGAGATTAATAAATATTTCTAATTTGTACATTATCTAAACAATTAGTAATAAATATTTAAATAAAAGTAATACAAACATATAGTCATGGCAAAAAAATTTGATATCGAAGAAGTTAAGAAAAGCATAATCAAATCATTACACAAAAACAGATACTACAACAAGCGCCATACTCCCATCAAAAATGTATGTAAACGATTACCAAAAATTCCCTGCAAATACATTAAAAAAGCAATTAAAGAATTAAAAAATGAGAACATTATCAAAATCAAGCCAACATACATGATGCAGACATCTATTTGAATGTAAAAATGAAAAAAGAAATTGACGAATATCTAAATCAAATTGACTATTAACTGATTATCAAAAAAAGTAAAAAAAGAAGAGATTAGAAATCTCTTTAAATCTAATCATCCATGTCTTCAAATCTGGATTCTAATTTTTCCATTACACCAGGAAGTGAAGTGTATTCCATTTCTTCAGCAGGTAATCTGTGAGGTTCAAATGGACCGTGTCTTCTGATGTAAGTTGCGATTTTAGCAGCTTGTTCACGGGTTGGGTCGAATGCTGGGTCGTCGAATAAGTCGACTGGTCCGATCAATTCACCGTTAGCTACTTGGAAACCTAATCCGACTACTCTAGGTGGTCCGTCGAATCTGATTGGGTTTGCTTCTGCTTCGGATACAGGCATCATTGGACCGTTGTGGGATCCTCTCATCCATCCGCTTACCATGTGTGGGAATGCAAATGGATCTACACATTCACCGTTTGCAGGGAAACCAGATTGTGCTCTTACGATACATACTGGGTCGTCTTTACCAACGTATTCTCCAGCCATTAAGTTTAATCTTTCGGTACTTATTGCAGCTGCGATTTCACCGTTTTTCTTCCATACTCTTTTGATAACATATCTTCCGGTGGAACCGATTAATGCGAGTAAGTCGTACATTTCTTCAGGACAGTTGAGAATAACTTTTCTGTGTTCGATTACATCGAATACTTCAAATTTGAATCCATCGTGTAAGGATGGGTCAATAACTAATCCTGCAGTGTTGAATGGGTCTGCAAAGATTCTGAATACTGGCAAGTTGAATGCACCAGGTTCGGTTTTGTCACAGCAGAATATGAGAACAGGGTCAGATGGCCTTTCTTCAAATTCGATTTCTGCTACACCAGGACCCATACCTTTGATGTTTCCAGAGAATGTGTCAGATAATAAGTCTTGACCTGCACCGTATAATTTTAATTCACGTGCTCTTTCAGTAGCTTTCATGAATGCATTGTATGCAGTTTCGTGCACTTCTTCGTTTTCTACACCTTTGTCGTGAGTCATGATTAAGTCAATGTCGTCCCCACAACGGGATATATAGTAATCTTTTAAGATACCTGCTTCTAAAGCTTCGTTTAAAACTTCATCACAAATATCCATTAATTCTGGGTGTGCGACACAGTGTCCGGACACACTTCCAATATCAGCTTTAATTACACTAACTGTAGTTTTCATTTTAATACCTCGATTAGTAAAGTAATTATTTACTATACATTATTTATTTTTGACAAGTATAGTATTTAATAATTGTCATCTATGCAAGATAATTATACTCATTAATAGTCAGTATGCATGAGATAAAAATAGTATAACAGGTGTTTTAAAAAAAATAAGATAATTTAGTAGTCCCGAGCGGAGTCGAACCGCTATCTTTGGGTCCAGGGCCCAAAAGGATTGCCACTACCCCACGGGACTATACTATTAATTTTGTCAAACATAATATATAAATTTACACCAAAAAAAAAAATTTAAAGAAAACTTAATCAAGTTTTCTTATTTTTTCAAATGCTTTTTCAATTTCCGCATCCTGATCCATATCCTCACATGCCTGCTTTACACGTTCCAAATCGGCACGGGTTTCAGGATATTTAGGAACGGCACTGCATCCGCCATCATCAATTTTTGATATTTCGAATGTGCCTATGTCCTTTGCTATAGCCGTGATTTCCTCCTTGTCAAGTCCAATCAGAGGAGACAATATAGGCATTTCAACACCGTATCTTGTGGCCAGAATGTTTGATAGTGTCTGTGAGGCTACCTGTCCCACACTGCTTCCGTCAACAATGGCATCAGCCCCAATCTTACGAGCCAGTTTTTCTGCAATGTGATACATTCCGGATTTGCATAATACACAGGTCATTTTCTCCGGAGCCTTCTGTTTGGCGGCTGTCAGGTATTCCCCATAGTCAACAACCCTTCGCTTGATTGGTGTTCCTTTAGCATAAATATTCAACTGGTCAACAAGTAGATTGAAGTTTTCAGTGACCTTCGGACCTGAAAACGGATCGTTGTTGCAGTGAAGTGCCACGACCTCACATCCTCTCTTCATCATGAGATAGGCTGCAACGGGAGAGTCTATACCGCTTGAAAGCAATACCACAACCTTTCCCTGTGTTCCCAGAGGCAGTCCTCCAGGCCCTCTGATTTTTTCATGGAAAATATAGGTATCCCCATCCCTTACTTCAACAAATATTGTCAAATCAGGATTTGTCAAATCGACCGGCGCCAAAACGACATTTCTTACAACACCACCGCAGTGTGCCGCCATCTCCTGTGAGGTAAAGTCATGCTTTCCAACACGACGGCATTTGATTGCAAATTTGGTGTTCTCATCGATTAGATTCTCCTTTACCAATTCCTCAACATAACCGGTTAAGGTTTCATCAATGTCCTCATAGGTAGTTTTTGTTGAAGTTGCCGGAGAATATGAGACAACACCGAATACGCGGTTCAACTTTTCAACCCCGTCTTCAAAGTCTTCAGGAAGAATATAAATTCTTCCCTGGTTTCTTTCGACTTCACATTCAAAAGTAGCTTTAATATTTTTAACTAGCCTTCTTTCAAAACGTGACCTTATCTTTGGACTTTTCAATCCAATTTCACCATATCTAGCAATTATTAAATCATAATTCATTTAAACAACTCTTAATTTTAGTACACGCTGAAAAAAATAGCAATCCCTTCAATACTAGTTTTTAAATATAACAGCAAGTATAATTTTTAAGCTTACTTACTTATAAAATTAATGTAATGGATTAAATCCACAGAATAACATCAATATAATTTTTTAAATTTGTCTTACAGTATCCAAACTGCTTCAAGTGTTGTTATTGAAAAGAATGAATTAACTCAAAAATAATAATGTTTGAAACTACCTATGCGGTAGCCAATTCAATTTGAGGAACTTCAAATGTGTTAATTAGCTTTGAGTCAATAGTTTTTTCAAATTTCTCATCATGAACCATATAGACAAATACAATTGATATTTCCAGTAGTTCACCAGTGCAAACAATCTTCATGTCAATAGTTGAGGAAGCAACTTCCTTTTTTTCAATATCTAAACGTTTAGAAATATCTAAAATTTCAATGGATATGGGAATATTATTTTTATCAAAATCCAAAATAACGCCATCTTCTACCTCTAATGATTTACCAAATTCAAAATCTTCATCTACAGTGATGGTATAAATGTCCAATGATTCCTCATATTCAGTTGTTACTTTAAATTCTTTCCTAATCATTTTATTCCCTCCCTATGACTTATTATATCTTCATATGTTGTAACCCCTATAATTTTTTGATCATCATCAATCGCAATGACAATGATTAAATCAAAGTAGGGGTCATTTTCACTTGGATAAAAAATTTTAAATCTATTTTTTCCTACTGGACAATACACCAAGCGGTTCTTGCGTTAAAAGCATCTTTTTAATATAATCAATGTCAATTTTTCTTAAATTAGCCCTAGATTTTAAATGAGGAGTTAAAATATACATTTTATTTTTATCCTCAGATTTAATTAAATTTTGAAGTATTTTATCTCCTTCACAAAAGCTATATTCTGCCATTAAATCATCACTTTCAATTTGTTATGTATGTAAAAATTAACTATTAATAATTTTCATTAAAACCATACACAAAATAAGTTAATACTCCAAAACATATCTAAATTGCCCAAGTGCGAAAAAACACAAAATCACACTTCAAAAAAGTATTTATAATTAAAAAAAAATCGAAAATTAAAAAAAAAAGAAATAAAGGATAATAATCCCTTTAAATTAAATCAACTGCAGTCTGGATAGCTTCATCCATCTTGTCTGCATTCTTACCTGCACCCTGTGCCAAGGTCAGACGGCCTCCACCGCCACCACCTAAAACACCTGCAGCAGTCTTGATGATTTCATTGATCTTGACTCCACTGTCAATGGCATTTTGTGAAGCTGCACCAACGATTTTACCATCATTGTTTCCCATGATGACAACATCTGCCTTGCCGTTGTCTGTAAAGTCGGTTGCCATCTTTTGAAGTTCCTTGAAGTCTGCCTCAATCAATTGATGGACAACCTTCAAACCGTTGATTTCATCATACTCATCTGCAAGAGAGTTCATCTTCAATGATGCGATTTCGGATTTCAGACGGTCGATTTCATTTTTCTGTGCCTTCCATTCGGAGAAGAATCTGTCACAGGTTTTAGGCAGCTGGTCGTTTTCAACCTTGAATATTCCTGAACTTTCACGTAAAAGCTCTGAATCGTGCTGCATGGAATCGATTGCTGCAAGACCTGCTGAAAAGTCAATCCTTTCAACACCGTCCTGCACCCTTTCGGTCTTGTTGATTTTAATCGGTCCAACAACACCGGTTCTCATCACATGTGTTCCTGCACATGCCTGCACGTCAACGCCAGGGATTTTAACGACACGAATCATTTTGCCCGGTACGATACCACCCTGGTAGAGCACGAATCCGTATAGTTCCTGTGCCTCGTCACGGGTGTGGAACTTGATGTCGAGTTCGATGTTCTGCATCACGTATTCGTTTGCAAGCTTCTCGATTTCGTTTAGCTCCTCTTGAGTGATACGTTTGTAGTGTGAAAGGTCAATACGTGCACGTGTGAGCTCGTTTTGTGAACCTGCCTGCCAAATGTGCTGACCGAGGACTTTTCTTGCAGCCGCAATAACAAGGTGAGTTCCTGTGTGGTGGCGTGCAAGGGTTATTCTTCTGTTCCAATCGATTTTACCAGTGGCATTCTTGCCGACAACATCATCAGTTATGTCTCCATCCACATGATGCAGCACAACATTGTCTATCTTTTCAGCATGTTTTATTTTAAATGCATTTCCATCAATGGAAACTTCACCGATATCGGAAGGTTGACCTCCTCCTTCAGGATAGAATGTTGTTTTATCAAAGATTAGGCATTTGTCCCCATCCTTTTCAACCAGTCCTAAAACTTCAGCTTCAAATTCTTCTTGGTAGAAATCTTTATAGAACAGTAAGTCTGTTTCAGGATAGTCAACTTTGAATGTGGACTTCTTGTTGGAGGTGTCCTTTTCGTGTGCTCCTGCAACCTGGGTAAAGAAGTTGTCAGGAACATTTACGGTAAAGTCATCGCCTGCCATTTCAACAACAGTTTCTGGAGGCATACCGTGAGCATCATACAAGTCAATGAGCATTTCAAGAGGCATTTCTGATTTTCCTTCTTTTTTAAGCCTTTTGATTGCTCTTTTAACGATGCTTTTACCTTTTTTGACTGTTGATGCATATCTTTCTTCCTCTAAAGTGATGATGTTCATGATATGTTCTTCTGAATCACGAATTTCAGGGTAGAATTTTGATAGGAAATCCAGTTGAATTGCCATTACGTCTGCAAGAGATTCCTTCATGTCCAATTCCTTCATGAAACGGATGGTTCTTCTCAAAACAAGTCTTGCAAGGTAACCTTCCTTGACGTTTGACGGAATGATACCGTCGGCAATCATGAATGCCAGACATCTGGTATGGTCTGCTATGATATAGATCGCTTCCATAGGTTCGGCGGCCTTCAGATATTCCTCAAGTGTCAAATCAAGACTGTCAGCAACCTGTTGTCTTAACTCTTTTAAATCCCCGATATCCTCAATATCCATCATACCTGCAATCTGGGCGTTTCTTCCCTGAATGTCCTCATTGATTTCAACACCTGTCAACTCCTTGAGCTTGTCAACCACAGGTGCGAAACATGCATCGTATGCTGTTGGGGTTCCCTGTGAAATCCATGCGATACGTTCAAGTCCGTAACCGGTATCCACAACCTTGATAGGAATTTCCTTTTTGGATCCGTCTTCAAGGGTTTCATATTGGATGAATACAAGGGTAGCGAGTTCCACTCCACGGCAGCATACCTCATAACATGGACCTTCATTACCTCCACCACTCCACCAGGATTTGATGAATGTTATCTCTTCGGTGTTGATGCCTATATGTTCAAAGAATTTGTGGCACAGTTCAATGGTTCTGTCTTCCCAGTAGATGAAGTCATCTTCCTTGTTGATTACAGTGTGGGTTCCCATTGTAAAGCAGGTCATGTGTCTTCCTGTACGTCCGACATTATCAACATCGTTGAGTCTGATTGAAGGCTGAGCCATTTCGATTGGGTTAGCCGGCGGCTTAACAAGACCTGAGGTAATCCAAGGCTGGAAACAGAAAATGGATGCGCCAACCAGAAATACATCATCCCTCCACCTTTTGGCAAGAACGGGATATCTGTGGACATGAGTGTGTCCTTCGCTTTCTAAAAATTCTCTAAAAACTTTCTGGATTTCATATAAGTTGTACGGTTTGTCGGTTGCAGGATTTGCAATAAACTCGTACTCATCACATGGAGCGTCCCCACAGGTGTCACGGTCGACTTGTGAGTAAAACTCCTGTCCGCAAGTTTTACAAGTTTGTTTTTTATAACCAAGTTCGTCAAAAATTTCTACCATATAAATCAGTTCTAAATAATTTATTAGTATAAAATATGTTTTTTGACTAATAAATAATTAATGAAAAATCGGCAAAAAAACGGTTTTGTTATAAATTTGAAAAAATAAGCTTTTAAAAAAATAGTCAGTTCGTTGATCAAAAAGAAAAATAAAAAAAAGAAAGGTGATAGATTTAAAAAATCTATCCGAAGAGAGCACCTAATCCAGCTGCTGCTTCTTCTTCAGAAGCTTCTTCTTCTTCCTCTTCTTCTTCCTCTTCTTCTTCAGCTGCTTCAGCTGCTGCAGGTGCAGCTGCAGGTGCTGCTGCTGCCATTGCAGTAGTTTCCATAGCTTCGTCGATGTCAACGTCTTCTAAAGCTGCGATTAAAGCTTTGATTCTAGCATCATCAGCTTCAATTCCTGCTGCTTCAATAATACTTTTAACATTTTCTTCGTTAATATCTTTTTCTGCACTGTGCAAAATCATTGCCGCATATATGTATTCCATGTTATCACCATTAATTTTTTAAAGTGTTAGTTTTTTATAATAATAAAAATTTTAAATTAATTTACCCGAAGAGAGCTCCTAACCCAGCTGCTGCTTCTTCTTCACTACTTTCTTCTTCTTCCTCTTCTTCCTCTTCTTCTTCAACAACTTCTTCTACTACTGGAGCAGCTGCTACAGCAACATTGGAAAGTTTTTCAGCTAATTCATCGTCAATAGCACCAGGTGCATCTGCAACTTCGGATGCTAATGCTAACATCTTAGCTTGTGCTAAACCAATGATTGGTTCTGAAGTTTCGGAAGTCATTATAGCTGCTTCTACACCGACATTGATTGCTCTGGTGTATGCAAGAGTAATGATAGTGGAAATAGTTTCATCAGTAGGGATAGCTGCGTTAACAGATAAGTTGAATGCATTTCTGAATGCATTTTGTACGTCAGCTAATGTTTGTTCTTCATCGATTGCTAGTAAATCAGAAGTATAAACAGATCCTTCTTCATATACTGCTTTTAAATCAATTCCTACTTCCATAGGATTAATATCCATTCTTGATAATGTTGCTGCAACTTGTTTGGATACTTCTTCACCAGCTGCTACTACAACAGTTTCTTTTTGAACGCATATTTTTCCTTTGTCAATTTTTGCAGGAATTCCGACTTGTTGTAATTCACCTAAGAATGGACCTGGTTCAAAACCGGTGTCCCCTTCAGGTACAATAATATCATCAGTTGCAATAGATCCTGGTTTTGCAGGAGCTGAGGTTTTGCTGTCTTCTAATATTTTGTATAATTTGAAAGGGTTCATTTCAGTTGCGATAAGTGCAACTTGACCATCCATATGTTCAGACAAATCAACAATGTTGGTTTTTTCAGCATTGCAATCTTCAAAAGCTAAATCAATAAGGTTTTTCTTGGACATTCTGATAACAGCTTTACCATTTAATGATTTTCTCATTTCTTGGAGCTGTTTAGCAGGAATGTTCATTAAGTCAACAATACCGATTACATCGTATTGACCGATTAAACCGATTAGCTCTTTAACTTCTTCCTTTTTCCATTCAGCAACATGAGCCATTAGATCACCCTCACTACTGGTCCCATAGTTGTTTTAATAAACATGGACTTTATTTGACTTCTTCCTTTTTCTAAATTGCGGTCTAAGACTGTTAGAACAGTTTCCACATTTTCAGCTATATCCTCGTCTGACATGTCTTGGCTTCCAACAACAATCTGAATACTTGGTTGTTGTTTTACACCTACTTTGACAGTACTTTGTAATCTTTCTAAAAGAGGATCTAATTTGATACTTGCTGGCACTGGTTTAGGCATTTTTCCACGTGGACCTAAAACTGGACCGAGGAATCTACCTACGAGTGGCATCATATCAGCTTGAGCTACTAAGAAATCAACAGAGTTAGCCATTTTTTTAGCTGCTTTTCTGTCTTTTCCGAACTCTTCTAAATCCTGTTTGTTAATTACAACGTCAAGACCAGCATTTTTAGCTTGAACAATGAGTTCCCCATCAGCAATGACTCCGATTTTAACATCTTTGCCACGGCCGTTAGGAAGAGTAACTTCCTCATTAAACCTATTTTCTGGTTTTTTGACATCTAAGTCACGGATATTAATAATAATATCTACGGACTCAGTGAAGTTTCTCGGCTTAGATTGTTCTTTAGCCTCCTTCACCGCGTTAACTACATCTTGTGTCATATTCATCCCCCATGAACGTATGTTCATTGGATATTTTTTTCGGTTTCATGAGTATCGATTACAAGAAAAAAATTCTTAAACGATTGCATGAATTAAAAACAGTATATCAATTATAAACTTAATTATAACATCATATACACTGTATTTATTAACTTAATTTAAATTTTAAAGGACAATATTTATTCTAATAAAATATCGTCGTATACTCCAGCATCTACGTCTTTTTGTGCTTCTCTTGGGTCTTTACCATCAACAGATAATCCCATACTTACACAGGTTCCCATAACTTCTTTGACGCCTGCTTTGTAATCGTTAGCGAGTAATGAATCGAATTTCATTCTAGCGATTTTTAAAGCGGTTTCGATAGGGACATCATTGATGATGTCTAAACCTGGTTCATGAGAAGCTTTTTCGATGCCTAATTCTTCCATGATGAGTGCAGTGGTTGGTGGAGTACCAATTTCAATTTCGAATTCTTTGGTATCTCTGTCAACACTGATGATTACAGGTACTTTCATTCCTGCAAAGTCAGCACTTTTTTTGTTGATTTCTTCAACAACTTGCATCATGTTAATACCGAGAGGTCCTAAAGCAGGTCCTAATGGTGGTCCTGGAGTAGCGGTTCCACCTTCGATAAGAACTTCGACTGTATCTTTAGCCATCAGTCAGCCTCCTTTTGAATTATTCTAATTTGATCAGCTTTTACAGTAACCGGAATAGGTACTGCCGCTTCTATTAACTCAAGAACGACTTCTTCACGTGATTCATCAATACGAACCACTTTTGCTCTTTCACCTTTAAATGGACCAGAAATAAGCTCAACAATACTTCCTTTTTGGATTGAGGAAATAATAGGTTCTGGCTTTAAGAATCTTTTTACTTCTTCGAAGGTAATTCCAACACTACCTTCAACAACCCCTCTTAAATGTTGTACCTTTAAGTCAGGGTTTCTGAGATCTATTTTGGTTGAAGATTCAACTAAGATATATCCTTTTAAAGATTCTGGAACAAGAATTGATGAAATGCCTATGCCATCAATGGTTCTAGCTTTACGTGCTAGAAGTCTGGCAACATTTCTTTCTTGACCTGCAGAGGTCTTAAGAGCATATATGGAACTGTTAGTATCTTCCATTAAAAATTCACCTATTTTTAAAGTTTTTTCTAGTTAATAAAATCATACATTAAGTTAAAAATATTATAAAAGCCATTATTTCCAGATAGAAAATTCTGAAAAATAAGATTTCTATAATATTAATATTTATGATTAATCATACTATATAAAAGTTTTCAAAAAAAATATATTTTTTGAGAAAAAAATAATGCAACAAAAAAAATTAAAATTGGATCAAAAAAATAAGAAATTGGTTTTAGATACCAATTAAGGAACCTAAACAAACTATGATATAACCGATACCACCAACAACAACTACTCCTAAAGCAGAAATTTTGGCTAAATCGACATATTCATTAGCATCAGGTTTTCTTGATACTTTTAATACTCTTTTTGCATCTTTTATAAATTTGTCAAAATCTTCTTGTACATTCATTTGAATACCTAAATTAAAAAATTGATAATAATAAAATAATTGTAATAAGATAATTTATAACTTAAACATTAATAAATCTTTGCATTATTACAAAAAATAAAAAAGATAGAATTAGAAAATTCCATCAATAAAATCATCTAATTCATCACTGGTGGTTTCAGATTCTTCACTCTCATCGATATAATCAATATCTTGAGTGTCATCTGCTTTATAGTTGTCAGTAATACCTGAAACAACAACAGTGGTCCTAACAGTATTTTGAAGACTTTCATCAATTTGAGTACCCCAAATGATGTTTGCTTCAGGATCAAGTTTGTCAGCAACAACTTGGACGATTTTTTCAGCTTCATGTAAAGTTAAGTCAGAACTACCTGAAATGTTAACCAGAGCCCCGGTAGCATTTGAAATGTCGATATCTAATAATGGGCTGCTTAATGCTTCATGTACAGATTCTAATGCTCTGTCGCCAGAATCTGATTCTCCCATACCAATCATAGCCATTCCAGAGCCACTCATGATACTTCTGATATCAGCAAAGTCAAGACTGACCAGACCTTTCTTGGTAATCAGTTCAGTAATTCCTTTAACAGCTCTTCCTAGGATTTCATCGGAAACCATGAATGCCTTATTTAAAGGCAAGTTTGGTGCGACTTCTAATAGTTTATCATTAGGAATAATAATTACAGTGTCTGCAGCTTCGTAAAGTTTTTCCAAACCCTGATCTGCATTTTCTCTTCTTCTAATTCCTTCAGCAGAAAATGGTAAGGTAGCTACAGCAACAGTCAATGCACCTAATTTTTTAGCGATTTTAGCGATGATTGGTGCTGAACCGGTTCCGGTTCCTCCACCAAGACCACAGGTGACGAAAACCATGTCTGCGCCTTCTAATTCTTCTCTGATTTCATCTTCACTTTCTTCAGCGCATTCTTCACCTACTGATGGTTCTCCTCCTGCACCTAAACCTTTGGAGGTTTGTCTACCTAAAAGGATTTTTGTACCGGATTGACTGTAAAATAAATCTTGAGCATCAGTATTTACTGCAATTGTTGTTGCACCTTCGATACCCATTTCATTTAATCTTGAGATGGTATTGTTACCTGCTCCTCCAGCACCAACAACAAAAATATTAGTCTTAACACCTTTCATAATACCTATAAGCTCATCATCAATGTCAGATGTGAGTTTATCAGGTGCTTTTTCTTCCATTCTTTCTTCGGATTCTTTGATTGCATCATCTATAAATTTCACAAATTAACCCCACATATCTGCTATTTAAAAATATTGTTATATATTTCTATGATAACTAATATTTAAATGCAACTAATTATATATAAATATGAAAAAATTTCGACGAAATTAAAAATAATTTCATCATTCTTTTGGCATTGCAACTATCTCATGAAACTTCAGGTTGAACAGGTCCTTGGCGTTTACAGGTGTCAAAATGACTGCAGTATCAACACCGTGGCCCCTTCCACCGATTGCCATGATCTTTTCGCCAACAGGAATCAGACCGGCATCCGCCGCCATGATTGAAATTTCAGCTGAAACCTTTACACCATGGGAGAACATTCTCAATGTATCTGCCACAATATCCAAAGGAGAGAAACCTCCATATTTATTGGTCACTCCTCTTGCAGCTCCACTGAAGGCATGAGCACCAATATATGTCTTTATTCCGACTTTTTCCAACTTTTCAATCATTTCATCTGTGATGTCAGCCTCGTTTTCGGCACTGAATCCCATGTGATGGGTAACGTTTATGATTTCAACATCAAAGTCGTCCAATGCGGCATGCAATTTCAATGCGGATTCGCCTGTTGATGAAGCTATCAGCACCCTTTTTACATCACATGAAGCGTCGAATTTGTCTTTAACGGATTTAATCAAGTCGTCTGTGTAGTTTTCACCCTGTTTTTCGAAATATGTGATAAATTTTCTTTCCATGTCAATTGCCCCTAACAAGATAATCATTAAATAGTTAGTTAATTTATATTATAATATCGATTTTTAATAAAGATTTTTATGACAGTGCGTGAACTTGAAAATATTAAACATGTAGTCAATGGAGATTATGTTGTAATTCCAATTGAAACCGGTTACATCAAGCCAAATGACAATCTTGATTGTATAATCAATCCGGCAAGAGAAATCATGAAAGATGGAGATTATCTGGTCATTGCGGAAACTCCCATCTCAGTCAGCCAGAACCGTCTGGTCGATGAATCAAAATACACTCCCTCATTGACTGCGAAATTCCTGACAGTGGTGTGGAGCAAGTACCTGTGGGGATATGTTTTAGGACCATTACTCAAGATTAAAAAGAGAACCATCAAGAATTTGAGAAAGCTTCCAAAGGAAACCGAAGCACATAAGGAAGTTGTACTTCAGTTGTATGGTCTCAAGCATGCGCTCAAACCCGCTTCAGAGGCAGGAATTGATTTAAGCAATGCCCCAGGAACATACGTTTCACTGCTTCCGGACAATCCCGAAAAGGTAGCGAAGGACTTGAAAAGGGAAATCGGAAAAGAGGTTTGCGTGATGATTATCGATACCGACGCCACATACATGAAAAACGGCAAGTACTTTACAGGCCTTCCGATAGCAATTGACGGAATTGATGCGAACAACGGATTTTTCGGATACGTCAAGGGACAGCTCTCAGAGAATATGGGATCCACCCCTTTAGGATGCAGCGAAGAGATCGGTGTTGAAAAAGCCCTTAAAATTGCAAACATTGCAGAGGACTACCAGAAATCACTTTCAACTGAAATGAAGACAATCCATAGTGTCAAGGCAGTTTTGGGTTCTGAAATTGATGAAGTCACCATTGAAGATTTGGATTCAATTACCCATACGCCTGCAGTCATCATAAGAAAAATTTAGATGCTACCACCATTTAAATAACATTCAATCCAATATCATAACCGACTGATTGGAAAAAAAGATGCAGAATCCCTAAAAATTAAGAAAAAGAAAGTTTTATATTTATGATTTGCCAAAAATATATAATTAATATAAATTATATATGGATTGATTTTTGTGAATGTGGACAATATTGCCAAATTTAGAAACTATTTATTGCCTTTAGCCGATTGTTTATCAATCATCTTAGGTTATTATTTCATATCAGTACTCATTACAGACTCATTTTTAATGAATCCTACAAGTGATGTTACAAAGATGGAAATTCTAACAGGAATTGTTTTATCAATAATCGTTTATCAGATTGTTTTCAGGTTAACAAAAAGATATTCGAACATTATCCGTTATGAAAATAACCAGGATTACATCGTGTATTTTATTCTTTCAATAGTTTCCGCATTGATTGTCTCAATTATCGAAGAAGTAATTTTAAAAATGAAAAATCCGTCCATCCTGCAAAATTTAATTATTGGATCAATCATTGGAATTATCCTCATCACATACCGTTTGATTATAAAATATTATCTTTTAAACAATGCCCACAAGGATATGAAAACCCCTGAAGGACACAAGAAGAATCTTTTAATAATTGGAGGAGGATACTCTGCAAACGACATAATCAAAACCTTAAATTCCTCACTAAAAGGAAAATATGAAATAATCGGTATCATCGATGACAACAACAAGCGCAGAGGATATTCCGTCGCCGGAGTAAGGATTATCGGAAACAGAAACGACATAGCAAAAATCTGTGAAAGGGAAAACATCGACGAGATATTCTTTACAATAGTAAACATCGACAACAAAAACAAAAAGGAAATCCTTGAAATATGTAACAAAACCTCCGCAAAGGTAAAGGTCCTTCCTAGTTTGAGGGAAATCATCACAGAGGAGAATCTCTACAGCAGCCTAAGGGACGTAAGCATTGAGGATTTGCTTGGAAGGGACCCTGTCGAACTTGACAACCACAACATCAAGAACCTGATCAACAAGCATGTCGTTCTGGTAACCGGTGCGGGAGGTTCCATAGGTTCAGAACTCTGCAGACAGATAATGCTTCACAATCCAAAGCAGTTGGTATTGCTGGACAATTACGAAAACGGACTGTATGATATCGAAGTGGAACTTAAATCCACACATCCAAACAATGACATAAAGGCAGTTGTCGCAAACATCCGTGAAAAAGACAGGCTGGATGCAATATTCGAGCAGTATTCACCGGAAATAGTATTTCATGCGGCTGCCCACAAGCATGTTCCGCTGATGGAAAACAACCCGACAGAAGCAATCAAGAACAATGTATTCGGAACATACAACCTGGTCAACTGTTCAGACAAATACAACATCAAACGATTCATTCTAATTTCAACAGACAAGGCGGTCAATCCGACAAACATCATGGGCGCCTCCAAAAGGTTATGCGAAATGATCATACAGGCAAAGGACAAGGAAAGCTCCACAGAATTTGTCGCAGTTCGTTTCGGTAATGTTTTGGGAAGTAACGGATCTGTTGTACCTTTATTCAAAAGACAAATCGCCCATGGCGGACCTGTAACCGTTACCCATAAGGAAATTACAAGATTCTTCATGACAATACCTGAAGCGGTTGCACTGGTACTTCAGGCAATTACATATGCTGAAGGTGGAGAGATATTTGTACTTGATATGGGAGAACCCGTCAAGATTTACGATTTGGCAAAAAGCCTAATTGAACTGTCAGGATATACCCTTGGAGAGGATATGGAAATCGAAATTACAGGCATGAGACCTGGTGAAAAGCTTTACGAAGAGCTGTTGATGAATGAGGAAAACCTCGAATCAACAAAACATGACAAGATATTCATAACAGAATCCATGGACTTTACAATGGACGATATTGAAGAGAAATTGGACATGTTCAGAGACATCATAAAAGATGAGAATACCTCAAAAGAGGAGATAAAAGAAACCATGAAAAAATGTGTTCCAACATATAAGGAACCTGAAGAAGTTAACGGAGAATAAATCATGATGAATATTCAATTTTCACCCCCGGACATTACAGAAGAAGAAATTGATGAAGTTATTGCAGCATTGAAATCCGGATGGATTACAACCGGACCTAAGACAAAGGAATTTGAAAGGCAGATAACCGAATATTGCGGAAGCGAAAAAACCGTTTGTCTAAGTGCGGCGACAACTGCCCTGGAGATGACCTTACGCGTATTGGGCATTGGTAAAGGTGACGAGGTTATTGTACCCGCATATACATATACAGCATCATGCAGTGTAATCTGCCATGTTGGAGCAACCCCAGTTATGGTTGACAGCCAACCGGACAGGGAAGAAATGGACTATGAAAAAATGGCCGATGCAATAACAGACAAAACAAAAGCCATCATTCCTGTTGACATCGCAGGTATCCTATGTGATTATGATAAAATCTTTGAAGTTATTGAAAGCAAAAAGGATTTGTTCAGTCCGGCAAACGAAATTCAAAAGGCATTCAACAGAATAATTGTCGTGGCGGATTCAGCACATGGTTTTGGTGCCATGCAAAACGGCAAAAGATCCGGAACCCTTGCGGATTTTACAACCTTTTCATTCCATGCTGTTAAAAACCTGACAACAGCCGAAGGGGGAGCCGTGACCTGGAAGTCACATGAGGGAATTGACAGCGAAAAGCTTTATAAGGAGTATCAAATCTATTCACTTCACGGCCAGACAAAGGATGCCCTTGAGAAAACCCAAAAGGGTTCATGGGAATATGATATCCTAATTCCGGCATACAAATGTAATATGACTGATATTCAGGCTGCAATCGGTCTTGTGCAATTGAAAAGATATGACGATATGCTCAAAAGAAGACATGAAATCATAAAAAGATATGAAGATGCATTCAAAGATACAAGAGTCACTGTTCCAAAACATACCGGTGACAACCATGCTTCTTCAGGACATCTCTACCTTGCAAGACTTGAAGGTGTGGGCCTGGCTGAGCGAAATGAAATCATTGTTAAAATGGAAGAGTGCGGAATCAGCACAAACGTTCACTACAAACCGCTCCCATTATTGACTGCCTACAAGAATTTAGGATTTGACATTAAAGATTATCCTAACGCTTACGGATTATTTGAAAATGAAATAAGCCTTCCAATCTACACTACCTTAAGCGATGAGGAAGTAGATTATATTGCCTCAAACTTGTTGGAAATTCTTGATAATTATTAAATCAGCAATGTTTTTATAAGAAAAAAAATATATCTAATATCAATTTTATGATTCACATATAATGTTTTAGGGGAAATTAAATGTTAAACGATCCATTAGTAAAGACTTTATTAACCAATGTTGTAGAAGATGAAAGCAATTTTCCGATTGTTGAAGCCCTGAATGAAGGTGTGGACACCGATGAAGAAATTGCAAACAAAACTGGAATCAAACTGAATATCGTTAGAAAAATTCTTTATAAACTTTACGATTTAGGATTGGCAAGTTATAAAAGAAGCAAAGACCCTGAAACACAATGGTTCACATATACTTGGAAATTTGAAAAAGAAGAAGTTATCAACCATATCATAAAAGATTCTGAAGATTATTTAAAAATGCTTAATGATGAACTTGAACGTGAAGAAAACAACATGTTCTTCATCTGTCCACAAGGACACGTTAGACTTGTTTTTGATGATGCTTCCGATTATGAGTTCCTTTGTCCTGCATGTGGAGAGGAATTAGAATTCCACGACAATGAACAAACCATCAAGCAGCTTAAGGAAGACATCGAAATGGTTGAAAGTAATTTCAAATCCTTCAGTGACAAAAATAGATAAAATGGAAATTGAATTACTTAAAAAAGAAAATACTCCAAGTAATGTCATCGACCACTGCAAGGCAGTTTATAAAAAGGCTATGAAGATAGCCTCTAATTTTGATAATGCAGACACCGAACTCATCAGAAAAGGTGCCCTTCTGCACGATATTGGAAGGTCCAGAACCCACGGCATCACCCATGCAATAGAAGGTGTTGAGATTGCCAGAGGATATGGATACTCCGAGGACGTGCTGAACATAATTGAAAGGCATATCGGTGCGGGAATTACCCCTGAGGAAGCCAAAAAGCTTGGACTTCCAGAGAAATCCTACGTTCCGCAAACACTTGAGGAAAAGATAGTTGCACATGCAGACAATCTAATCAGCGGAACCGAGGAAGTTGACATTGATTTTGTAATAAGCAAATGGAAAAGGACCATTGAAGACAGCGATGACAATATTGAAAGACTGATTGAACTTGATAATGAATTGATTAAATCTTTTGAGGAATAACATGAAGGTAATTTGTTCTAGTGAAGAGTCCCTTTATCGTCCGGAAGCGGTAAGGTGGAGACAGAGAATGGAGATTATGAAACCATTGGGCGACACTGTCGTTCTGCTCCCGTGCAGTATGAAAAAGCCTTACTCCAATTCCAAATCTCATCAGAAGTTTAGAAAGCTTACAAGATCATTTCAGGAACTTATCGTTACATCACCTTTCGGAATATGTCCAAGGGAACTTGAAAACACATTTCCAATTCAGTCATATGATGTAAGTACCACAGGCTCCTGGTCAAGCGATGAGGTTGAAGAAAGCGGCAAGCTGATAGCCAAATACTGTGAAGGCAAAAAAATTGTAGCAAACCTTGCCGGAGGATATCTGGAATCCCTTGAAGCGTTTGTTGACGATTTTGTCAATGTCTGTGAGGACGACCGTCCGACTTCCCCTGATTCTCTTTATAATTTAAGGATGGAACTTAAAAATCACGAAAGAGTCAACAGAAGAGAAAAAACATTGCATGAACTTCGCTCAATTGCAAAATACCAGTTTGGTGAAAATGGAGACAAATTCATACCTGACAATGTCAAAACCAAGGGAATGTATCACAAAAGGATTTTATCAAACGGCACACAATTGGCATTGCTGAATAAGGATTACGGACTGTTCAGATTAAATCTTGCCGGTGGAGAAATCCTCAAGGATTTGGGAATCCATATTGTCAACATCGATTTTGACTTGCAGACCAATACTGTTTTCGCACCAGGAATCGAAAAGGCAGACCACAAGATTCTTCCAAATGACGAAGTGGCGGTTGTACGTGACGACACCGTTGTTGGAGTGGGAAGAGCTGTCATGACAGGCCGTGAGATGGAAGAGTGCAGGAATGGTATCGGTGTTAAACTGAAGCACCGTTTGAAAAAATAACAATATTTATAAATAACATTATTAATAGTTATAAATACAAAAATTAGAGGAGACATATTATGTCAGAAGATTTAGTAAATGATATTAAAGACGCAATTACTCCAATTAACGACCCTCACATGGGAATCAGTATCGTAGAAATGGGAATTGTACAAAACATTACCGTTGATGGTGATCAAGCTAAAATTACTCTTAAACCAACCAACCCAGGTTGTATGAGTATTACTCGTATCGCTGCTGATACTAAAATCAGAGCAGAAAACGTTGAAGGAATTGAAAAAGCTATTATTACTGTTGAAGGACATGCCATGGCAGAGTCCATTAACGAAATGATTAATAGATAATTTTTAAATTTTTTTAAAAAATTACCTTTTAACCGAAACAGTTATATAGGGTAATTTACATATGTATTAGTGTTGACAGTTAACTGTCACACAAATCACATAGGCTAGTGGCACAGCTTGGTTAGCGCGCTCGGCTGATAACCGGGAGGTCATGGGTTCGAATCCCATCTAGCCTACTAAAACTATTTTTTTGGGAATTTTTCAATTACATAACAATTTTATCGACTTTTTTTTACAAACTATTAAATATCATATTCAACAAATTATAACTTGAATGTACAAAAAGTTGGAATGATGATTAAAATGTGGGAAAAAGTAAATGAAAAATTTAAAAAATATCCGGCAAGACTGCGCGTTGCAGAAAAGATGATTGAACTTGGACTGTCACTGAATGAAGACGGGAAAATATACTGTGGAAACTTGAAAATCAGCGACAAGGCACTTGCAACAGCAGCAGAAGTTGACAGACGTGCAATAAAATCAACAATTGAGGTTATCAGAGAAGATGAAGATTTGTATAACCTGTTCAACAACATCATACCAGCAGGATCACTTCTAAAAAACATCGCCAAAAACCTTGATTTGGGAGTAATCGAAATTGAAGTGGGCAGCGAAAGCGAAGGAATTCTTGCAAACACCACAAATCTGATATCAAAAAAAGGTATAAGTATTAGACAAGCCTATGCCGAAGACACAGAACTTCAAAAAAATCCAATACTAACAATAATAACCGAAGAGCCCGTTAAAGGCGACTTGATTAATGAATTCTTAAAAATAAAAGGAGTAACAAGAGTCTCAATTTATTGAGTCGTAGAACTCTTGTCTTGCTTGTTCCATTTCTTTATCTTCTTCTTCAAGAGTTTCCAAAAGTTCTTCCCAAGCTTCTAAAGATTCTTTAGCAGCTTCTTCACTTAATTTTTCAATTGCATAACCGGCATGGATTAAAACATAATCGCCAAGCTCGACTTCAGGTAAAAGGTCGATTTTAGCCTGTTGTCTTGCCCCACCAAAGTCAGCAACTAAAATTTTATCTTCCCTGTTAATCTCAACAACGTGAGCAGGTGCTGCAATACACATAATTATCCATCTCCAAAATTTATATATTATTAATATAAAAGTTTGTATTATATAAAACTATCTAAACAGGTGAAATTTAAATGAAAAATATTGTTATCGGATCCGGTCCCGCAGGAAGATTAGGGTCACTTGAACTTGGAAAGTTAGGAGAAGACGTTACTTTAATTGAAAAAAATCATATAGCAGGAACCTGTCTGAATGAAGGATGCATGGTTGTCTGCGCACTTACAGACATTACAAAATTTATCGATGAAAACAACCGTTTCAACAAACACGGATTTCTCAAAAGCCAAATTGAAATTTCATATGAGAAAATTGTTGAAAAAATTACAGAAACACAGCAAATGCTTAGAAAACTAAATCAAATGGAAAACGAAAGTGTTGGAAACAATGTCATTTATGGTGAGGCCAAAATTGAAGACGGAGAGGTAATAGTCAACAATGAAAGCTTTGAATGGGACAATCTGATGATTGCCACCGGTGCAAGGCCATTCATTCCGGATGTCAAGGGAAAAGAGTTTGGACTTACCAACAAGGACATTCTAAAACTCGATGACGTGCCTGAAAAGTTAAATATCATTGGGGGAGGAATAATCGCATGCGAGATTGCCAACATCTATTCAACCCTGGGAAGTGAAGTCAATGTACTTGCAAGAAGCACATTTCTGAAGGAATTGGCACCTGAAACAAAAAGATACGTTTTAGAAAAGCTCATGCCTGACGTCAACATAATGGAAAACACAAATGTTAGTGAAGTCTTTAAAGACAAGGTCCTAACTACCGACAACCAGGAACTGGAGGGGATTCCATTTTTTGCAACCGGAAGAACCCCTAACAGTGAAATAGCTGAAGGATTCGTAGAGCTCAACCCTGATAAAACCATCAAAGTAAATGAAATGATGCAAACTAATGTTGATAATGTATATGCAGCAGGCGATGTTACCGGAGGATATCAACTGACTCCAGTAGCTAGAAAAGAGGGCATCACAGCAGCAAGGAATATGGCAAAGTATGCAAATAAAATAAGCTACGACTGCATTCCTCAAACATTAAGTTTGAACACTGAAGTGAGTTTTGTAAAAAATGAAAAACTGGACCTTGATGATGATGAAAAATCAACAATTGCAATACCTGGAATTGCAGGTCCCGGTGCATTCTGGAAAATACTTGAGGGAAACACCGGCTATACAGAAATAGACTTTGATGGGAAAAACAATAAAATAGCTAAAATCAACTCAATATCCCCATCTTCAACAAGCGATATTGCATACCTTTCCTATCTGATGAGAATGGACTATGATTTGGATGATTACGGTGAATTTTTAGAGGTACACCCATCAACCGATACCAATTATAAAATAATTAAAAATCTGTGGCTGTAATGCCACTATTCATTTACTTTTTTTAAGACGTCATCAACCAGAGTGTCACTGGCTTTAAGACATTCCTTCGCATAGAATATTGATTTTTCCTGAAGATCATCATAATCCTTAAAAGCCAACTGAACGTTTTCATATACATCCTTAACTTCAGATTCTATGATTGCCCCCTTAAATACTCCTGCGATGTTCTGATATCTTCCCCATTTGACACGGGCAAGTATGACAATAGGTTTTTTGCAAGTTATGGCCTCTGCAATCGAGATTCCGTCATCAGTCAAAACCATCAAATCGCTGTACTCAAACAAATGGTTAATCCAATTAATATATCCCAGATAGATGATTCTATCCTCATCAATCAAATCGGAATATTCCTCATGCAACGGCAGACCGACCAAAACCAGATTGTATTCATCACTCTTACTTGAGACAATGTTCATCGCATCAATTGTACCCTTGAATATTGATGATCCTGAAGAAAAGACGATTGTCTTTTTGTTTTCATCGAAATTCGGATAATCTCTTAACTTGTCCAGAGCGATATCAGAATTGCCCTCAACAATATTGTCAGATAGAGGATAATGTGTTTTTTTGACGTTTTTCGGCAAAACATCCCACTTGAACTTTTCAGATTCGGGGAGAATATAACACTGATTCAGTTTTGGACATATTCGGGTATCAAGCGGAGTTAGGCAAATCGAAAACGTTGGCTTTCGAGAAACTTTACCTGCAAGAGAAGCAATAACCGCTCCTCCACCCAGTACACCTACCACAAAATCGACACCCAGTTTTTTGATAAGGTCTCTTGCAACAAACATTGCCTTCAATGATTTTGATGCTGCAGAAAATGTAGATGATTTTGTTGCAGACATACCTCCGGCATGGGGAACTGATATTCTATGCCAATCGTATCCGTTTTTTTCAAACAATGTCCCGACTGCAGACGAATCAAGGGCAACTTCACACTGAATTCCCCTTTTTTCAAATGCCCTCATGGTATTTAAGGCAATCATTGAGTCTCCACCCAAACCCCTGCCTGTAACGATAAACAAAGCTTTCATAGATTTTCCCCTGTTAAGATGAATATGAAAAAGTCATGAATATTCATCTTAAATTGATAAAAATTAAAAATCATAAAATAGATTTATATTTAATAACTCGCATTTTATATTTAAATCTTTATATTTGTTGTAGAAAGGAAGTAGTTATATTCTACTTAAGATATCTGTTGCCAAATCATCGGCAGCATCCAAACATTGCTGACCATAAACAAGGGCCTTTTCCTGCATGGCATCATAGTTTCTGAATGCCTCATCTATGCTTTCACAGACATTTTCAACTTCAGATTCTATCATTGCACCCTTGAACACACCAGCCATGTTCTGATATCTTCCCCATTTGACACGTGCAAGAGCCACAATAGGCTTTCCATTGGTGAATGCCTCTTCCAGGGACACACCGTCATCTGTGAGAACTGTCAAGTCTGCAAACTTGAAAAGATGATTGATCCAGTCAATGTAACCGGCATAAATTATTTTGTTTTCATCAATCAGCTCACCGTATTCCTCTTTTAAAGGAATTCCGACCAGCACAAGATTGTATTCATCGGTCTTGTCTGCAACAATGTTTATCCCATCAATCATGCCCTTGAATATTGATGAACCTGATGAAAATACGATTGTTTTTTTGTTTTCATCGAAGTTTGGATATTCCTTTAGCTTTGAAAGTGCTATTGCCTCATCACCATCACCCATATTATCTGAGAGAGGATAAAATGCCTTTGCAGTATTTTTCGGCAGTGTTTCCCATCTGAACATGTTCAGTTCAGGCAATATATAGCACTGGTTGAATTTGGGACAGACCTTTGAATCAAGAGGTGTTGATATCAGTGAGAATGTAGGTTTTCTTGCAACCTTACCTCCAAGTGAGGCGACAATTGCCCCTCCGCCCAGAACACCTACGACAAAGTCAACCTTCAGTTTTTTGATAAGGCTTCTGGCCTTGAATGTTGCGGCGAATAGCTTGACACCACCTTTTATCGCTGAGAGTTTGGTAGCGGAATGGCCTCCGGCATGAGGAACAGAAATCTTATGCCATTTGTATCCGTTCTTTTCAAATAGTGTACCATGAGCGGAGGCATCCAGTGCAATTTCGCATTGAACTCCCTTTTTCTCAAGTGCCTTCATTGCATTGAGTGCGGTCATTGCATCTCCACCCAATCCTCTACCAGTAACGATAAATAAACATTTCATATAAATCATTCCCTTCTTTCAAGCCTTGGAACATAATTATCCGGAATATAGCTTTTTGCATGACTTGCATGAGGATTATATAACAATCTTCTAAATCCTAAAAGAATCAACAATGGGGATCTGACATCATATTGCTTGTCTTTAAGCACCCATTTTCTGACAAGATCTCCCAATCCCCCTCCGGTCAACACATCCATGAAAAAGTCCCCGAATGTAGGGTCAAGCAATCTCAATTTCTGACGGAAGAATACGGTTAGGTTATTCCTTCTGACAAAAGCAATCAGTGCTGTTGTGATTATTCCGAAGACAATCACTCCAACCAATCCTCCCATAACATAGAATGCTGTTCCAAGCGCTACACCGAAAGTGTGGTTTCCAACTTCGCCAAGCATGATTTTTCCTGAAAAGTCAAGTGGAGAGTATGCAAGACAAACCACAAGTATCAGAAGCGGAGTGTACATTGCAGGCAGTTCCGCATAGTCCGGTGAACCGATAAGAAGCATTACAAGAATTGTCAAAACTGACATTATGATTGTCACGATACAGGTTGATCCAGGCTGCATGTCTGAAATGTTCATTGGCTGAACCATCAGCGCGATAAATATAGCTGACAGTCCCAATCCTTCAGCCAAACCGACAATCATGACAAGAATTATTCCAATTCCCCTTGACAACTGTCCATATTCAATATTAAAACGGTAGGATTTTCTGCGTCCAAGAATATCATCGATTAATGCAAAAATACCTATTATCAAAATCAGATTGTTGAATTTTGGAAGCATATAAAATGAAAGGATTATGAACGGCACAATTCCCACTGCACGTGGAATACCTCCCCGTACATTAGGAAAGAGATTTCCCATATATCCCCTTTTTCCCAAAAATCTGAATATAATATCTATTACAGCCGTACCGACTGCAGATACAATAAAAACAAATATTAATGCAAAAAGTATCGATGAATACATCATTTTAAATCACATATTAATTTTAATTCTTTTTAATATATAAATATTAATTAATAGGGTATCTTAAAATGGCCGCCATACCTCCGAGGCTTTCCAGTTGCTTTCCGCCCTCATGTTCACTGCTGATGACCATGACATCACCCTTCATGTTCTCGACCATGTCCATTGCATCGCCCATATTCTCGCTGGCCACCTTGGTGTCAAGAATCAGCAGCTGTTCAACCGCTCCAAGGTTGATTGCATTCTGGGTTTCGCCAACACCATATGCAATTTTAGAGGAATTCTTACCGATTTCAGTGAGCAGGTTGTTGATGGCTCCCATCTCCAGGGCAACACGATTTTCGGAAGTCAGCTTTTCGACTGTGCCCTTCTTTAAAACCTCGCTTATTCCGTTCCTTCCACCGGAACCTGTAGGCTCGACGATTGAAATCTTTGAAAGGTCGGGGTGTTTGTCTTTCAGATAATCATGAAAATCGTTTTTGACAAATCCCGGTCCGGCAATTACAATGTTCTGGATTGCATCGAACTTTGTTACTGACTCGATTACCTTTTCATAGAACTCAACAATGTTCTTTTGCCTGTTTTTGTCTACAATGCGCTTTCCTGAGACATGTCCCTTAATCGGACCGTAATATTCAATGCCGAATTGCCTCATCAAACCCAATGTTGCGGTATCGTCTTCAAGAACCACTATTATTGCCGCCAGTTTTTTGGATGCCTCGATAGCCTGGTTAACCCTTTTGATTGCCCATTTTGGCCATCTCGGCTTTCTGATTTTCAATGGGGTGTTGAGCTTGACCTCAAGGGTGTGGTGTGATCCCAGTGGAATCAAATCCTCAGGCCCCCTTGTTATGACTCCGGTCAACCTTAATTTTCCTGTGAACAGGTGAAATGAAATGTTTTCAATATCAAGACCCAAAGTGAATGTTTTCTTAACTCCCCTATCACTTCTCAGCTTATCTCCCGTATTGTCCTGTATCCTACGGGTGGTTTTTGAGGACGCATTGTCTCCAACTTCAATTATGTGGGACAGGTGCCACAAATCATCCAGGGTTTCAGGGACAACCTCAACCATTCCTTCCTTTTCATCTTCCTTTACGATTTTCATAATTGTCACATTAATTTTCTAGATAATAATATATACCTATAAATTAAAATATTTAATGATTAAAATGAATGTTGGAATTATTGGTGGAACAGACGGTTTAGGAAAGACACTTGTTTATTATTTTAGAGACGAATTTGAGGTATACATTACCGGTACCAATCACAAAAAGGGCAGAAAGGTTGCTGAAGAGCTTGACGTCAGTTATATTGAGTCCAATGCAGGAATTGCAAACATCTGTGACATGGTGATTGTTTCCGTTCCGATTCAGCACACATCCTCCGTGATTCGCGAAGTTGCCCCATTCATGAAAAGCGGTTCGGTAATGATTGACGTTACATCCATCAAGGAGGAGCCTTCAAAGACAATGGCGGAGGTTCTGCCCGACAATGTCGAATACATTCCAACACACCCGGTTTTCGGCCCCCGCACCACCAGACTTGACAATCAGGTCATTGTATTGACCGCAGACAAAAAAGGCAAGTGGTATAAGAGGGTTTATGACTATCTCGCATCCAAGAACATGAGAATCATCGAAACCACCGCTGAAAAGCATGACTTCATGATGAGTATTGTGCAGGTTTTGACTCACTTCTCATTCATCTCAACCGCTTCAGCCATTGAAAAGCTGAAAGTTGACCTGACAGAAAGCGAAGACTATGAAAGTCCGATATACAATCTGATGATTGATATGATTGCACGTATCGTTTCTCAAAACCCTTATCTGACATACAACATCCAATCCATGAACAGCAACGGCCCGCACATCAGAAATACATTTGCCGAAGCCGTTACCGAATTGAGGGATGTCATCAATGCTAAAGATGAGGAGAAATTCGTTGAAATTGCAATCAATGCTACAAAGCATATGGGCGATATCACAAATGCATTGGGTAGAAGTGACAAGGCCATAGGCGCATTGAACTACGAATACAGCTATCTGAACGAATGCATAGGTCAGGAAATTGGTTTGAGGCACATCTATTCCGGAAAGGTCCATATTGGAGTTCTTGAAGAGCTTGACAACAAGACTGCAGTTTTGAAAAGAGGCAATAAAGTCAAGAAACTCCGTATAGCAAACATCAGAATCATGCTTCCAGATGAGCTTCACCAGTGGAAAGTTGAAAATTCAGCAAAAATCACCAGATCAATAAGTTGCGTATTTTCAAAAAATGTTAATGTTGAAACCATCCAGAACACAGTGATGAAAATAGACAATATAATAAATATCAAGCTGATTGATGCATATAGCGGTTCGCAAATCGCTGATGATTCAATAAGTCTGACATTTGAAATCATTGCCCTTGAAAAAGATGCCGTCAAAAATGTTGAGAACCTGTTCATCGGTTTTGGCGGAACAATCAGATAATGTTTTACATGATACGAACAATGATTAAAGTGTCTAAAAGTAATTAAATTTTAGAATTTAATATAATCAACTATTTTTTTATATTTTTTATCAAAAATATTTTTAAGATATTTTTAGAGTACCAAAATAACAATAAAATTTCTATTTATTAATTAAAGCCATTACAATCCATTTTAAAAAATCGGCTGAACCGAAACCTTTATATACTAAAACATACACAGATTAGTTTGTCAATAAAGTTACAAAAAGTAACAAAAAGATTTTGACATTACAATTACATTTACATTACAGCCAAAATGGAGATGATAAAATGGCAGAAAATGAAATCACATTAAAAGTTGCAGAAGCAATTTCACAAAAGGATGTAGGTCAAGGAGTTGCAAGGCTTGACCCAAATGTCATGGACAATTTAGGAATCCATGAGAGAGACCTTATCGAAATCGTTGGTGAAAGAAGAACTGCAGCAATTGCCCTTCCTTCACAAACAGACATTGGCCTTTCAGTAATAAGAATCGACGGATTGGTCCGTAAAAATTCAGGAGCAACAATAGGTGGAGAAGTTACAGTCAAAAAAGCACAGGCTACAGAAGCTAAAAAAGTTGTTCTTGCACCAACCGAAGACAATATCCGTGTACAAGGTGATGTTCGTGGACTGTTTGCAGGAAAAGTGATGGTACAGGGAGACATCATCGGATCCCAAATCCGTGCACCAAGACCTGGTATGGGAAGAGGATTCAACAGTCTCTTTGATGAGCTCATGGACTTTACCCCTGCAATGCGCGAAATCAAATTCGCAGTAATCTCCACAAATCCTAAAGACATCGTAATAGTCGGTCCGAATACCGAAGTGCAACTGCACGAAACTCCTGTGGATGTAAGTAAAATCGAAGGAGTAAGCAACCTCGTTGATGTAAGCTACGAGGACATCGGTGGGCTAAAAGAGGAAGTCAAAAAAGTAAGGGAAATGATTGAAATCCCTCTTAAAAGACCTGAACTCTTTGAAAAACTGGGTATCGCACCACCTAAAGGTGTACTCATGCACGGACCTCCTGGAACCGGTAAAACCTTACTGGCAAAAGCAGTGGCCAGTGAAAGTGACGCTCATTTCATTCTGATAAACGGACCTGAAATCATGAGCAAATATGTGGGTGGATCCGAAGAGAACCTCAGGGAATACTTTGAGGAAGCTGAAGAGAACTCACCTTCAATCATATTCATCGATGAACTTGACGCAATTGCGCCAAAAAGAGAAGAAACAAATGGAGAAGTTGAAAGAAGAACCGTTGCACAACTTCTCACATTGATGGACGGCCTTAAATCACGTGGACAAGTGGTTGTAATCGGTGCAACCAACAGACCGGACTCACTTGACCCTGCACTAAGACGTCCTGGAAGATTTGACAGAGAAATTGAAATCGGTGTACCCGACACAGAAGAGAGAAAAGAAGTGCTGGAAATACATACCAGAAACATGCCTCTATCAGATGATGTAGACCTCGATAAAATAGCAAGCACAACCCACGGGTTTGTGGGAGCTGACCTTGAATCATTATGTAAAGAGGCTGCGATGAGAGTAGTCAGAAGAATACTTCCTGAAATCCAAAACGACGAGGAGATCCCAAAAGAAGTTATGGAAAAAATCGTAGTGACAGGCAATGACTTCAAAAACGCACAAAAGGAAATCCAACCTTCAGCTTTAAGGGAAGTCCTTGTGCAAATCCCTGACATCAAATGGGATGACGTGGGCGGACTTGAAGATGTGAAACAGGAACTCAAAGAAGCTGTAGAATGGCCATTGAAACATCCTGAAACATTCCAACGCCTTGGCATAAGACCTCCAAAAGGAACACTGTTATATGGTATTCCTGGAACCGGTAAAACCCTGCTTGCAAAGGCAGTGGCAAGTGAAAGTGAAGCGAACTTCATTTCAGTCAAAGGCCCTGAACTCCTCTCCAAATGGGTTGGAGAATCAGAAAAAGGTGTACGCGAAGTATTCAGAAAAGCTAAACAGGCTTCCCCAACAGTAATCTTTTTCGATGAAATAGATGCAATAGCCAGCGCACGTAGCGGAAACGACACTGACAGCGGAGTAACAAAAAGAGTGGTAAACCAACTATTAACAGAAATGGATGGATTAGAGGAACTCGAGGATGTGGCAATCATAGCCGCAACCAACAGACCGGACATCCTGGATGCAGGCCTTATGAGACCTGGAAGATTCGACAGACACATTGAAGTTAAAGAACCAGATGAAGAAGCAAGAATATCCATATTTAAAGTACATACCAAAAACATGCCTCTATCAAAAGACGTAGACCTCAAAAAACTGGCCAAAAACACAGAAGGTTATGTTGGAGCAGACATTGAAGCTATTTGCAGAGAAGCTGCAATGTTGGCTTTAAGAGATAATCTCGAAACTACTGAAATCCCATACAAATACTTCAAAGAGGCAATCGAAAAAGTGAAGCCAGGAAGCACTCAAATCCAAGATGAACAACTAGTTCAATACATGTAGGGAAACACTCCCTACATAATCAAACTGATATCTAACCATATTTAACCCCGGGAAAGATACGGAAATCTTTCCCAACCTCCATTTAAATTTATAGATAAAATTCTCTACCGTCTGGGAAGATATGGAATCTTCCCACAACCTCTTTTAACTTTTTTTATAATGATCCAATATTGATTTAAGCTTGTAAATTTGTCTTTTGAACTAAATATTGATACCAAATGGTAATTTGACAAATTAAAGATAGGAATAATCTTTATATACTTGAAAAACTAATAGGATTATAGTGGCAGGCAAATAGGATTTTTTCATGACTGAAAAAATTAAGATTATTTACAAATTAAAATGGTGAAAAAATGCTTGAACATTTACAAAACGGTCCAATCATGCCCTCATCAGAAAGTAAAGTCGTTCAAAACGATGAATTCCTATCCAAATTAGAACAAAAACTCATCAAATTAAGTTCTAAATATGGATTAGGGGAAATATTATTTAGAGAAAAGAATCCTTTAAATAATGACTCATTTGCTTCATTCTATATCAGAGCACCAAAAACCTGGTCCAACCAGGAAATCTTTGATGTATGGGATTTAATCTCTGATGAAGTTGATGAATTTGCAGCCAAAGAAGGGCATGACAATTTGATGGAAATCTGCAATGTTGCAGTCTCCGACAGATACTGAGGCAGAACATGACACATGCATTCATACCTCAACATCTTATAGATTTAGCCGAATATCTAAACTCAAAAAATTTTTCGGACAATACCTATGATTTGCAATGCATTGATCGAACAATTATCAATAGGGCATATCTTTCAACATACCTCCACACCCATGATTGGATAATCAACAATGGTCACTACAATGACATCAAAAATTATTCAAAAAATGATATTGGATACCACACAGCAATCTGTATAGCATTAAACAAATTAAACGAAAAGACAATAAGCAAAAAATACGCAGAATTCATTGAATTAAGAGTGGATGCTGATTACAACATAGTAACCATCATCACCTCAAAAGATGCTCAAAAGGCATTGGATTTAGCTTCTCAAATCCAAAACGCATTGCAATAGAAAATTATTTTTTTTAAATCCCCATTTCAAACCAAAAGCAATATTGACTTGAACTCATTTTTTAGGTAAAATATTGCCTGAAGAAACCATGAAATTATTATAATACTGTTTTTTATATTCAATGAATGGGAATATAGGACCACTTACACCAAATTTTGGATTGAAACCAAAAATGTTAATGTATTCCTCCAAGTCAGGACGTTCATTTATCATGGCCCTTGTGACATCCATCAACGCCCTGGTATCATCGATTGCCCTGTGGAAATTGACTTCTTGAATGCCATAATGTTTAACACCGTCAATCAGTTTGTGAGGATATTTCTTTCTGTCCTTCAATACAGTAAGTGTATCAAGCCAATCCATTTTAGAAAGAATCTCATCAGCATCTGGATAATACCTTTGCAAAAGACTGTAGACAAATGAAAGGTCAAACTGTGCATTATGAGCAATCATCAAAGTGTTTGGAGTCAACCTTTGCCTTAAATCCTCAGCAATTTTTGCCTCATCAAAGCCGTCATCATCAAGCATCTGGTCAGTTATGCCAGTGATTTCGGTTATTCTTGGAGGAAGCTTTCCGTCAACCTTTATGAACCTGTCATACTCATCAACGATCTTACCCTCGATGACTGTAATCATGGCCAATTCGATTATCTGGCAGTCACGGCAGTCCAGACCGGTAGTTTCAGTATCAAAATATATAACCTTCATTTTATCATCACAGCAGTTTATGCGGTGCATCATCCTTGTTTCTTGGATATTCATTGGTAGTCAACGGCTTGCCTATTTTTTCAAGACGCACATCAAGCATTCTTCTTCCGTCATCGCTTGCACAGAAAATCGGAACCTTCACTCCATAGTAGTATGGCTTGTGTTCATCCGCATATTCGTCAATGGCCTTTGAAGCGCATGCGGTAACAATATCCGCATTTTCAAACATCATTTCAACCTCTTCGGCTGTTGCACCGGTTGTGTGTGCCACGAATATGTAGACATTGACATCGTCATCGACCGGATAATTCCTGATTTCCTCAATCATTTCACATGGAAGGATTGTTATCGCAATATTCTTGTATCCCCTATCAAGCGCTATCTTTAATCCTTCAAGCTGGTTCAGCTCTGCAGTTTCCGGATCCAATATTATGCAGTCCTTTTCCTCAAGCCCTTTTATGACTTCTGGTATTGGAGTGGTGCTTACAAGACCTGAAACTCTTCCACCTACCCCCTGAACCACACGAGGATTGGTCATTATCAGTGTTCCGGCACCGTCACATGCTCCCACAACACAGTCAATGTTTCCCTTTTCCATATTGGTTTTCAGGATTTCGGATATTCCGACGGTCACCAGGTCATCCATTTCGATTACCCTTTGAGGAGTGCACATTCCGAAGTCATCTATCCTGAACTGTATGTTTTTGCGGATGAATTCCTCGTTCAGCTCATCGACCTTATGCATTGCGTGAAACATTGGACAGTATTTCATCTCGGAGGAGCCGACTTCGGTTATCTGTCCGTTTTCAATTACCACTCTAACTTTTCCTAATGTTTCAATGACATGTTTATCTTCTACCATATAACCACCATCATGATAATTTAAGAAGATTATATTGAACAACCTCACCTTATAGAAGGTGAGGATTCCTAGAGTTTTATTTCCCCGCGGAACCATCGGTTTAACAACCATTTATGATTGTTATAATATAATTTAATTACAATACTATTTAAATTTAAAGAGAGAGCATTTGAAAAGTATGTGCGACGGGATAGGGTCTCCTTTTTCCCTACTTTGTATCAGTGAAACACTTCTTACATGAAGTTGTTTTAATCCCTGTTGTGTTGGGATTTCCTCCTGTGAAATTCCTGGCTTGGTAACGAGTCTAGGAAGTTGCATGAGCAAAATGTCTAATGAAACACTAGTATCCAGTGTCATCAGGGCTAGAGGAAGAATAAGAATGGTTAATTAAAGTGAACGAATGCAAGCATCGTGACAAATGCCGATAGGTAGGATACAAAGCACTATAATGAGTGCTACTATCGATTGCAATTAGGAAATAAGTACTATACTAATACTTATAATGCACAACCCGCAGAATTGCCGGTGTAAAGTTTGGACCTTACCTTATTCGTATCTGATGGGAGATTAACCCGGTAAGCCATTTGAAGTCCTAGAAAAATGTCTATTCTAGGTAAGCGGACTGCGAACGAAGTGGAATTCTTCAGATGGTAGAGGATTTTGAAGAAAGCAAAAGCCGTTATAATCGAAAGATAGCAGGAAAACAGGGAAATTATTAACTGTGAACGGATACCTGCCCCTCTGTGGCAGGCATGGAAACATGGCTGACTTTCAAAGAGTAGACAACATGTAAATAAAACTATTAATGTTTGTTTGTTAAAAGGATGGTGATAAAAGATGAGTTATGCTCAAAACAGTACTGTTTTAGAGTCCACAACATCATACGATACTATATGGTCTGATACCGACTGGAAGAAGACTTATAAGTATGTAAATAAGCAAAGATTTAGGATATTTCGTGCTGAAAGCGAAGATTTTCAGATAAATGTCTATTTGAGCCGTATGTCTTGAAAGAGACACGTACGGTTCTCAAGAGGGTGCGGATGAGTAATCATCCAATCCTATCTAACTCCCCCCTCATTTAATGCAATTCATCCACGACCTTGAAGAGGTCATGGTATTCTTGCATCATTAGATAAAAAAAGATTTGTCAAAAATAGTAAGTCTAAAAATAGTTTATGAACTGCCGCCCATAAACCATGCGAATTTTTTAGACCATTTGCAATAACGGTTTGAAACTGAGAAATGATTTTTCATTCAACAGTTTATAGCGAAGATTAAATCTTTGCTATTTTTAGGTATTTCATTAAACATATTTATAATTTATGATTAAGTGTACCATTTAAAACAATATACAAAGAGAAGGGGAATTATAGGAAAACTTCCAGCTGCAAAACCTTATAACCGTCAAAAACTCCTCTTTAATTCAACAATTTAATCTATAGATAATCTATCTAAAGATACAGACAACGGACAAAATGAATTTGATAATCTCAAGGATTATTAAAATCACTTTTATTTTGTCCATTAATCATCACCTCAATTTCAAGATGAAGAAAATTCGCCAATATCTTCATCACCCATCATTGCAAAAAAAAAGTTTTGAAAATTTTCCAAAAAATGGTGATTGAGTGAAATAATATTAAATTTTAGCCCTATTTAAATTATTAAGTTTTAAATAACATCAATTTTATAAACCAAAAGCAATTTTATAATTAAATTAATTTTTTTAGATTTAAAATAAAGTAAAATAAAAAATAAAAAGTATTTACAATTGAAACTAAAAAAATAGCCGATTTTTCAACAGATAATATACAAGAAAAACTTCTATATATTAAGAGGAACAGATTTATTAATGATTAGTCAACATGAGGGATAAATTTGACTCAAAAAAGTGAAGCACAAAAGGGCAACATCACTCCAGAAATGGAATATGTTGCCGAAAAAGAAAACATTGATGTAAATAAACTTGTTAAACTTATTGATAGTGGAAAAGTCGTAATTCCTAAAAACGTTAACGGACACTCAAAACCTTGCGGTATAGGAGAGGGCCTTACAACCAAGGTCAACGCCAACATAGGATCATCATCAAAGATTGATGACTTGGATTTGGAAGTCGACAAGGCACGTCTTGCACAGGAATACGGTGCAGACGCACTGATGGATTTGTCAACCGGTTCAGACCTGAAACTCTTCAGAAAAAAGATTATGGATGCAGTTGATTTGTGTATCGGTACAGTGCCTATATATGAAGCCGGCGTTGTAACTCTAGCAAAAGACAAGGAAATCATAGACATGGACCCTGACGACATCTTCAAGGCAATCGAAAACCAGGCAAAGGAAGGTGTGGATTTCATGACACTCCACTGCGGAATAACCAGGGACATTGTTGAAAAACTAAAATCACAGAATCGTATGATGGGAATCGTGAGCCGTGGAGGAACATTCATGGCTTCATGGATCAACCACAACGGAATGGAAAACCCATTGTATGAAAACTACGATTATCTACTTGAACTGTCCTATGAATACGACATTACACTATCACTGGGTGACGGCCTCAGACCGGGTTGCCTGGCAGATGCAAGCGATATCCCTCAAATACAGGAACTGGTAAATCTCGGAGGTCTTGTAAAAAGGGCACAGGATGCCAACGTCCAGGTAATGGTTGAAGGTCCGGGACACATGCCATTAAACCAGATCAAGGCAAATATGGAAATACAAAAGACAATATGTCACGGAGCACCATTCTATGTACTCGGACCTCTCGTGACCGACCTTGCGCCGGGTTATGACCACATTACCGGAGCGATAGGAGGGGCAATAGCCGCAACTGCAGGCGCAAGCTTCCTGTGTTATGTAACCCCTGCAGAACACCTATCACTTCCTAGCTTGGAAGACGTGAAGGAAGGAGTTGTTGCATCAAAGATTGCAGCCGAAGCCGCAGACGTTGCAAAAGGTCTTCCTCAGGCATGGGAAAGGGAGCGCGCAATGGCCCGTGCAAGAAAGAACTTTGACTGGGAGGAACAGTTCAACCTGGCACTGGACAAATCCAAACCAAGAAAATACCGTGACAAATGCGAACTTGATGATGACGAAATGTGTGCAATGTGCGGAGAATACTGCGCAGTAAAAATAGCCAAAGGAGACTTCTAATGAAATATCAGGAACTTGTGGATGTCTACTCTGCTCTTGAGGCAACCACAAAAAGGCTTGAAAAGACCGAAATCATCTCAAACTACCTAAAGACTCTTGATTCAGACACCATCGAAAAGGTGGGCCTCCTGATTTTAGGTACTGTCTTTCCGGCATGGAGCTCAGAGGAAATCGGTATCGGAGGAAAACTGGTTGAAAGGGCAGTTGCAGAAGCTGTCGGAACAACACAGGATGCCGTTGAGGATGCAGTCCGTGACGAGGGAGACATCGGTCTTGCATGCATCAAGCTGTATGCCAAAAAGTCCCAGATGACATTCTTCTCACAGCCTCTGACAATCGACTTTGTATTCAACAGCCTTCGAAAATTGTCACAGATTTCAGGTTCAAGGTCAACAAACCGTAAGATTGCAGTTATCCTGGAACTGTTAAGCCAGGCAAGCGCAACAGAAGCCAAATACCTGACACGTACAATCACTGAAGAGTTGAGAATCGGTGTAGGTGACGGTGTTGTCCGTGATGCAATAGCTCAGGCGTTCAATATCGACAAGGCAATCGTCGAAAGGGCACAGATGCTCACAAACGACTTTTCAGTTGTTGCAAGAACCGCCAAGGAGGAAGGTGAAGAGGGTCTTTCCAAACTAAACCTGACACCTGGAACCCCTGTAAAGCCTATGCTTGCACAGCTGGCACCGCCTCTGGATGAAATCATACCGGAGATGGGATGTGCAGTATGTGATACAAAATATGACGGTATCAGACTGCAGGTTCACAGAAACGGTGATGAAATCAAGATTTTCACCCGCAGACTGGAAAACATCACCCATGCACTGCCTGAAATCGTTGAACTGTTCAATGAACACCTCCCACATGAAGACTATATTGTGGAAGGTGAAGTGATAGCCACACGTGACGGCAAGCCTCTGCCTTTCCAGAATGTCCTTCACAGGGTCAGAAGAAAACATAACGTGGAAGAGGCAATGGAGAATGTGCCTTTAAAAGTCTATCTTTTTGATGTGATGTATTATAAGGTTCCAATGATAGATGAACCTTTAAAAGTGAGACGTGAAACATTGGAAAGCTTCGTCGACACCTCAGTTGATGAGATGAACCTGAGTACAATGAAGATGGCCAGCAAGGACAACATAAATGAAATCGAGGAACTCTTCGAATGGTCAATCAATGAGGGCCATGAGGGAATCATGATCAAGGACTGCACAGCACCTTATATCCCGGGACTCAGAGGCAAGAAGATGCTCAAGTACAAGGCCGAACCTGAAACACTGGACATGGTTGTTATTGGAGGTACCTACGGTATCGGAAAAAGGGGAGACTTTGTCGGATCATACCTGGTGGCATTAAGAGATGAAAACGATGATTTCAAAAGCATTGCACTTGTCGGAACAGGTCTTGACGATGCAACACTGGAGTATCTGACCGGCAGAATGAAGGAGCTTGAGATTTCAACCAAAGGCCGTGAAATCAAGGTTGAGCCAAAAATAGTTCTGGAGATTGCATTTTCCGAAATTGTAGAATCCCCAGAATATGAGACAGGATACTCATTAAGGTTCCCGGTCGTTAAAAACATTCGTAAGGACAAAAGTCCGATGGATGCGGATACTGTTGAAAGACTTATTTCAATGTACAATACAGGAAACTGATTTAATGAGATTAAGAAATTAATCATCATTATTTTTTCTTTTAAAAAACCCCACAATCCTAACCATCACAACTTACATATATTCTGAAGTCGCTGACGGATTCACCATGACCGGACATTCCCGATTTTTTAAGTTTTTGCATATTACAATTAAATAACAACTCTAAATCAATATTGCAGTCAAAAAAACTTCAACATATTTATAAATCAAAAATTAATCCTTAAAGCATGGAAATTACAGACGACAAACTACTTAAAATAGCACTGGTGACTTCACTCATTGGACTGATCGGGCTTATAGCATTCACTCCAACAATTGAAGTCAAGGAAGTTGATATAAAGGACATAAACCGTGGAATGATAGACGAGGAAGTATCCATCAAGGGAGTAATAACCGATGTGGCGCAGTCAAGCTCCAAGACCAGCTACTTTTTAACGGTTAATGACGGTGAAGCGCAAATCCAATTAATCATCTTTGAAAGTCAGGTGGCCGAGATTGAATCTAAAAACCTTGACATTGACAGCTTTAAAAACCACAAGGTCCAGGTAGTCGGAACCGTCACACAGTACAACTCCGAAATGGAGCTTATATTATCAAGGGGAGACAGTTTGAGAATAGTCAGTTAGCATTATATTTTTATTTATGGAAAACAAAAAGTATAATATAATAAACTTAAAGGAATTATTAATATGTCTGATAAGAAAAGATTATTCGGAACATTTGGTGTTAGAAGAACCGCCAATGATGTTTTAACTCCAGAATTTGCATCAAGACTTGCTGCATGTTACGGTACACAAATCAAGGGAACCGTAGCTGTTGGAGGAGATACACGTACAACCTCCCCAATGCTGATGCATGCCGTTATCGCAGGATTATTATCAAGCGGCTGTGATGTTGTAGATTTAGGAATCCTGCCAACACCGGGCGTGCAATATGCTGTTCGCAAGTATTATGATGGAGGAGTAATGATTACAGCTTCACACAATCCTCCAAAATATAACGGAATTAAATTTTTAGATGAAGACGGTATCGGAATACCTGACGATATGGAACTTGAAATCGAAAGACTGTACTTTGACGAAGAACCTGACAGAGTACCGTTTTCAGAAATCGGAGAAATCTATCACAACGACAAGATTATTGACGAATATGTAGACGAGGCAGTCTCAAAGGTCGACACAGACGCAATCCGTGAGGCAAAGCTGAAGGTTGTTGTTGACTGCGGATCAGGTGCAGGATGCTTTACCGCCCCTTATCTCATACGCAAATTGGGCTGTGAAGTGACAACCCTGAATTCACAGGCAGACGGTTTCTTCCCTGGACGTAACCCTGAACCTATCGAGGAAAATCTCCAGGAGCTAATCAGCGTCGTTAAGGAATTGGGCGCAGACATCGGTCTTGCACACGACGGGGACGCAGACAGAACCATCTGTATTGACGAGAAAGGCAACTTCGTTTTGGGCGACAAGACATTCACACTTGTCGAACGCGAAATGCTTAAGGAAAACAATGGAGGAACCATTGTGACCACAGTTGCAACCTCACAGGCAATCTATGACATTGCAGAGGAGTACAACGGAGAGGTAATAGCCACCGCTGTTGGAGACCTTCTTGTTGCACGTAAGCTGAAAGACACTGACGGCCTGTTTGGTGGAGAAGAAAACGGAGGACTAATTTTCCCTGATTTCGTTTACGGAAGGGATGCAGTCATGACCGTTGCCAAAATCCTTGAGATTGTTGCAAAATCCAAAAAGCCGGTATCAGAACTTGTAGCAGAACTTCCTGTCTATTACGCAAGCAAGATGAAAATCGAATGTCCGGACGATGAAAAGGAATTTGTAATGAAAAGCATTGCAGATGAGATTAAAACCACAACCGATTTCGAACTTGACCTTACAGACGGTGTCAAAATCCTTAAGGATGACGGTTGGGTAATCATCAGACCATCAGGAACAGAACCGATTTTCAGATGCTTTTCAGAGTCCGACTCACAGGAAAAAGCTGATGAAATGACAGATTGGGGTATGGGTTTAATAAAAAAATACAAAAAATAATTCTACTCCATTTTTTCTTTTATTTTAATAAGATTTGCGATAAAGCAAATACTAATTTTTCTAAAAAAAGTTAATTTAATGAAAGCTATTTTTAATATAATAACTTCGATTATTGAAAACTAAATGTTTTTGCGTGACAATCTACATGTCACTAGAAATATTCGAGACATTCCTCTTTCAGGAAGAACGCATCCTCATTGTCAGGGCTTCTCAAAAGCACCATATTGAAACTCTCGACGGCCTCTTCGAACTTTCCAAGCTCCATCAAAACAACACCCTTATTGAGCAGAAAGTCGATGTTGTTTTTTTCAAGAGATATGGCTCGGTTAAAGCATTCCAGTGCCTCATCGAACTTACCCAAATCAATATATGCATTGCCCATACGATTGATTGCGGCGGCATCTACCTCAGAATCGTCAAGACATACCTCAACAGCCTTGTCGAAGGACTCGATTGCCTCCTCCAAAAGTCCCATGTCACTTAAGAGGTTTCCGCGTGAATTCCAAACCTCTGGATTTTCACTGTCAATGACTATAAGCTTGTCATATACCCTCAGCGCATCATCATATCTTCCAAGCATTTCCAGAATGAATCCTCTCCAATAGAGAACTATAGGGCTGCTCGGACGATAGTTGTATGCGATATTGCTGACCTTAAGAGCCTCATTGATGTTGCCTGAGTTCAGAAGTGCGATTGCCTTGTTGTTTAAAATGTAAATGTTATCCGGCTCGTATTCAAGAGCCTTGTCGTAACATTCGATGGCCTCAATGAACTTTCCAAGCCTTGAAAGGTTATCCCCCTGCTTGTTTAAAAGGTATACGTCATGAGGGTCAAGTCTCAGTGCAGCCTCATAACACATTGTTGACTTGTCAAACTTACCGCTGTCAAAAAGAATATCAGCCCTTTTGGTAATCATTGCCTTTTCATCAATCTTGTCTCCTCTCCAGTCATCAATGTCAATCTTTTCGAAGTATATTATCTGGAACTCCTCATCAGGGTCGATTCTTCCACCATACATCTTCTTGAATTCCCTGAGCATGTCCTTTGAGTCCTCAAATCCTTCCTCTCTTGCAAGCTCGTCATTGTCCTTGATTTCGGAAAATGGAATGCTTTCGATTCCGGTAACAAAAGCTTCAAAAATCTTCATCTTTTCCTTGGAAACAAGATTCCAGTAACAATATAATCTGTCACCTACCTTAAGTGGTGTTTTCCATGCTTTTCTGATGGTTCTGGTTTTCTTACCAGTGATAACTTCAATATCATTACTTGAAAAGGATAAAATTGGCATATAACACTTCCCTAAATTACCTGTTCACCGAACTCCCCTGACTTGACCTTGACGACGCCATCAAAGTACGGCTTGATTTCGCGTGCAAGGTCTACCAAATCATGAGGGTTTGGAACTTCAACTTTTTCCAAAGCAGGATCAAGCACGTTCTTGTTTCTGAACTGCTGAATGGTATAGATTTCAGCTTCGATTTCATCGACAAGATTCATGATATCCTTTTTAGTATGCAATGTCGGAACATATGTTGTTCGGATTTCAAGATGAATTCCTGCCTGGTTAATCAGGTCCATTGATTTTTTGACCTGAAAACCGACGTTTGCTCCTGTGATTTTGCGGTATTTTGAAAATGTTGTTTTTACATCAAGTGAAATGTAATCCACCAAACCCAGATCTATAATCTTTTTAAGGTTTTCCGGATAGATTCCACTTGTATCCAGTTTTGTTTTAAGACCTATCTCCTTTACATAGGTAAATATGTCAATTACTGCATCCGGCTGTACTAACGGTTCTCCACCTGAAATGACAATAGCATCTAAAAAATCTGCTGATGAATCTATTTCCTGCTTTATTTCATCCAATGATTTTTCAGTGCTGTCCTCCAAAAGTTCCACATTGTGGCAGTATCTGCATGCCAAAGGACATTTTGACATGAAAATCACCAGGCTCATGTTGCCATGGAACTCAACAGAGGATATTACGCTACCGCCCACATACATTAGCTTAAGACCTCTTTCAATATTTCAATAAATCTTTCATCTTCCTCAAGGGTGCAGATGCTTATCCTAATCCAGTATTCATCAAGACCCTTGAATGATGTGCAGTCACGAACTATGACCCCTCTCTTCATGAGCTCATGGGCCAGCTCGCTTGCTGTAAATCCTGTGTCCTTGACACGTATAAGCATGAAATTTGATTTTGAAGGAAATACGTATAATCCATCAATCTTTGATACCTCATCATACAGGTACTGTCTTGACTCGATTCCCCTTTTGATTGAGCTTTCGATATATTCGCTGTCCCTGAATGTGTTGAGGGCAGCCACAAATGAAAGTCTTGTAAGGGAAAATACCGGTTTAATCCTGTGCATGTACTCTATTATCTGACTGCATGCAAGACCGTATCCGATCCTCATTCCAGCAAGGCCCAGCACCTTTGACATGGTACGTATGATAAAAATGTTGTCGAATTCATCTATCAGGTCCTTGTTTGTAACCTCTGAGTATTCAAAGTAGGCCTCATCAATGACAATGAGTATTTCAGGATTTTTTGATGCGATTTCCCTTAATGTTTCCTTTTCAATCAGTGTTCCGGTAGGGTTATTCGGAGAACATAGGAAAATCATTTTTGTTTTGGGAGAAATCTTTTCATATATTGAATCCACATCAAGCCTGTTTTCATCCAAATCCCATCTTGCATAGACAGGTTTCGCACCGTATTGCTTTAAGAGATACTCATAATACATGTATGACGGCAGGGGAACGATGAATTCGTCCCCGTTATCGATGAATGTCTTTGCAAGAACATCTATGATTTCATCGGCACCGTCTCCACCGACAATGACCTGTGAAGTGTCAACATCTGAGTATTTTGCGATTTCCTCAACAAGTTCATGCAACTGTGATTCAGGATATCTGTTGATTGCAGACATCTCCTCCTCAATTGCCTTCAGTGCCTTTGGAGAAGGACCCCAAGGGTTTTCGTTTGAACCTAATTTAATTATATCTTCCTTTTTGAGTCCGAAATCCTGTGCGATTTCATCCTGTGATCTTCCTGGAACATAAGAGTCCATCTCTTCTACGATTTGTCTTGCCTTCATGATTAGTCTTCCTTGTACCGCTTGGAAAGTTTTACATAATTATCCGCATTATTTTGAATCATTTGAATCTGTTCCGGATTAAGCTCCTTTACACGTTTTGCGGGAACGCCTAAAATCAGACTGTTTTCTGGAAATTCCTTTCCTTCACTTACAACGGCACCTGCTCCGACAATTGAGTTTTTGCCTATGTGGGCACCGTTCAATACGGTGGCATTCATTCCAATCAAAACGTTGTCTTCAAGTTTACATCCGTGAACCACTGCACCATGACCTACAGAAACATTTTCCCCTATCTCCACAGGATAACCTTCGGTACAGTGCACTACACAATTGTCTTGGACATTGGACCTGTTTCCAATGCTTATTGAATCGGTATCTCCTCTTAAAACGGCACCATGCCAGATTGATACGTCTTCGCCTAATTCAACTTTTCCAATTACTTGTGCGCCTGGGCATATTACAATAGAGTCTTTATTATTTTCCATAATATCGCCTTATTTATGTTTTTTCTTTTTGTCTTGAATGATATGATTTTGTTTTACCAATACAAGAGTATCGGAGGGTACATCATCATACAACAAAACCCCTGAACCGATTGTGGAGTTGTATCCAACTTTCACTCCCGGTGAAAAGCTTGAGTTGATACCGGTCTTTACGGCATCACCTATGATTGATCCGAGCTTTCTTCTTCCACTGTCAATCATCTGGTTTTTGATTTTGGTTTTTACAGACCGGTTGTCGAAACGAAGGTTAGCGATGTTTGTTCCGGCCGCAATGTTACAGTTGGAACCGATGACGGAGTCACCGACATAACTCAAGTGACTTACGTTGGTGTTTTCCATGATGATTGAGTTTTTAATCTCAACGGCATTTCCAACGTGGACATGGTCACCAAAGTAGGAATTTCCACGGATGTATGAGTTAGGGCCTATATCACAATGTTTTCCTATGTATACGTTACCTTCAATGTATACTCCTGCCCTGATTATACTGTCCTCATCCAAAAAGACTTCACCGTGGATATGCGCTCCCTCTTCGATTGTTCCCTTGATTTCTGTTTTTAACTGTCCGATCAGTTCCTCATTGACCTCAATGAGTTCCCATGGCCTTCCGACATCAATCCAATCCTTGCTTGTCTTGTGTCCGATAACCTTTTTTCCGTCTTCAATCTGGAGAGTGACTGAATCTGTTATTTCATATTCTCCACGTTCGGAAATTTCAGTCTTTTCTATTTTATCAAAGATATCTTCATTGAATATGTAGATACCACCATTAACAAGATTGCTTGGAGCATCTTCCTTTTTAGGCTTTTCAACAATGCTTTTTATGTTTCCGTTTTCAATTTCAACAACACCAAATGCTGAAGGGTCTTCAACTTCTGTCAAAAGCATGAGTGTATCCGGTTTGAGATAATTGTATTTCTTGATAATTTCATTGATGATTTCATCATCCAAAATAATATCTCCGTTTAAAACAATTAAACTGTCATCAATGAAGTCCTTACCGTATTCTATTGCATTTGCAGTACCCAAAAAGTCTTCCTGAGTTTCATAGGAAATATTAACTCCAAATTCACTGCCATCACCAAAGTAATCCCGAACCATCTCTTCCTTGTATCTTACTATCAGCAAAATATCAGTTATTCCATTATCTCTTAATGATTCAATATTATATTGAATGATTGGCTTTCCAGCAACCGGCAACATGGTCTTAGGCTTTGTAAGTGTTAAAGGCCTCATCCTTGAACCTTCACCGGCACTTAAAATAATTGCTTTCACTTTTATTATCCCCTATAAAAATTATCTTATAATATTATATGTATTTGTCTTTTACTTATAAAATAATTTTGATTGCTCAAATGAAAATTATTAAATAATAGGTAAAATATAATAAGATTATATTAGCTATGCTAATAGCAAAAATTTAAAGGAGATATTATAAATGACTGTATATGTTTGTTTACACTGCGAATATAGATTCGATACTGAAAAAGGTGACCCTGCATACAACATTCCTGCTGGAAAAACTCCTGCAGACATGCCTGATGACTGGGTTTGCCCAGAATGTGCAGCTTTAGGTGTTGACGCATTCATCGCTGAAGAAGAATAAATAAATCAATCTTCTTCAGATTTTTTTATTTTTTAAAAAAAGAATTCTCCTTTAAAACAAGCTTATTTTAAAAATTATATTGATTTAAAAAAAATAGTTAAGATGAAAATGATTTTCATCTATAGATTTTCATTAATGATTTTTACACATTTTTCCCTGATTTGCTCTGCGCGTTCGCCATCACGGGACTCCAAAGTGATTCTGATATAGTCTTCTGTTCCTGAAGGCCTTACCAGTACCCAACTGTCATCGGCAAAGGTCAGCCTTACACCATCAAGGGAATTCACGTCAACTATATCGTCAAAGGATGCTTTAAGCAGATCCTCCATGTTCTCCATGACCTTTATTTTTTCCTCTTTTGAGCAGGTTATCTTTTCACGGATGTTCGGATAGGAAGGAATTTTTGCCAGAAGTTTAGACAGTTTACCGTCACGTGAGACAATTTCTGCCATCCTTAAACCGGATAAAATTCCATCAGGACACATGCAGAAGTCAGGGTGCAGCCAGGTTCCTGAAGGCTCCCCTCCGAATGCCGCATTTTTCTCTATGATTACCTCTGCAACATTCACATCTCCCACAGGAGTTCTTAAAACCTCACCTTTAACTGATTCATCCATACACAGTCCCGCATCGACTGTTGTTACGATATCCCCGTCAAATTCCTTAGAGATTAATGCAAGTAAGGAATCGAATGGTGAGATGTTACCTTCCTCATCTACGGTTATCATACGGTCGGCATCCCCGTCGTGTGCTATACCAAGGTCGGCTCCGATTGCAACGACTGTCTTCATCAGGGTTCCTAAATTATCGGCGTTCGGTTCCGGATTGCGGCCAGGGAAAAATCCGTCAGGCTGGGAGTTTAATGTAGTGACCTCGCATCCCGCCTTTCTGAATACTAGTGGTGATATTTCGCTTCCGGCTCCGGATGCACAGTCAATGACAACCTTCAAACCCTCTTTAATGTCTACCATAGCCACCAAATCGTCAACGTACTGACCTTTGATTTCCTCATTGTAGCTCAATTTTCCGACTTTGTCCCAACTTACGGAAATGTAAGATTTTTCAAAGTAAATCTTTTCGATTTCACTTTCCTGAGCTGAGGTGTATGCCATCCCGTTCTTGTTCCATAGCTTTATTCCATTGTACGGGGAAGGATTGTGTGATGCGGTAAGCATTACTCCTGCATCGGCGTCAAGCTTTTCTGTTGCATATCCGACCAGAGGTGTTGGAACCATACCAATCTTGACTACATCAACTCCGCTTTCAAGAAGTCCAGCGGTTATTGCCTCATCAAGCATCTTGTTGGTGGTACGTGTATCATAACCCAATACAACTGTTCCGGAATTGCCCAGATAATAGGCCAGTGCCTTTCCGACATTCAACGCCAACTCACAGGTTACCTCAGAACCTATCTTTCCACGTATTCCAGAGGTTCCAAAGAGTTTTCCAGCCATGCTATCACCTATGCTCCGAACTTGTGTGCATAATTCATTAAATCCATCATGATGTTCATGACATCTGATCCACGGATACGGTTCAATCCGCCTTTTGCACAAGCACGTTCTGAGAATTCTGTAACGTCATCGGTTCTGACTTCAGGACCCCTGATTAAAACCGGCACAGGGTCTCCTGAGTGGTTCATTACAGAAATTGGAGTTGAATGGTCAGCAGTTAAATAAATGTAAACATCCTCTAATTTAATTAGCTCACTCATGACAACTTCATCGACCTTTTCAATGAATTCCTTTTTCTCCTTGGTCTGTCCGTCGTGGCCAGCCTCATCTGCACCGTCGATGTTTATCAAAAAGAAGTCATGGTCTGAGTTTTTAACCTGGTCGACAATTGTATCACGAATATTGTCCAAATTGGTATCGATTCCACCGGTTACATCTTCCATTTCAATGATGTCCATTCCGGCAAACCTTCCGATACCCATGATGAGACCTGTTTCTGCAATACATGCTGAGTTCACCTCATACTTTTCATTGAGTGACTCGACTACAGGCACTTCACCCGCACCCCTCGGGATTACAATATTTGCAGGTGGCAGGCCTTCCTCAATTCTTTTCAAGTTAACAGGATGGTCCTTAACCATTTCATAGGTTTTGACAACCAGTTTATTTAAAATGTCAGCGGTTTTTGCAGCTTCAGGAGTGTCGTCCAAAGCTTTTACTTCCTTAGGTTTGTTTCCTTCAACTTTTGGATCAGCGTCTGAAACCTTATCTGAAAGCCCTTCTCCCCTTAAGACAAGAACTGCCCTGTGACCGGTTGATTCCTTAAAGATGATTTTAACATCAGGATAGTCCTCAAGAACCATAGTGTTCAATACAGCCACAATCTCATCGGTGCCCTCCTTAATCCTTCCGGCACGTCTGTCAGTTACAACCAGGTCCTCATCGGCGGTTGAGAAGTTGCATCTGAATGCAATGTCTCCAGGTAAAACTTCCACACCTACACCGTTTGCCTCAAATGGTCCACGACCAGTATAAACTTCATAAGGGTTATAACCAAGAATTGATAAGTGTGCTGTGTCACTTCCAGGAATTATTCCCGGAGCGATTGAATCCATTATTCCAGTTATTCCTTCAGCCGCCATTTTATCCATATTTGGAGTGTTTGCAGCTTCAAGGGGAGTTTTACCTCCCAGTTCTTTAATCGGACGGTCGCCCATACCATCCATAATCAAAATAAGTCCTTTCATAAAATATCACCAATAATATAATCTTTATAGTTAATAGTTAAAATAAGTTTATATAAGTATGATTCCAACAATAGCCCCGACAATCGTTGCAAGAAGATTCACATGCTCGTTTGTAATATAACCCCTGTTTTCAAAGAGTGCTCCAAGAATACTGTCCATAAAGCATCCCACAGTACCTGAAATAACAGAAACAACTATCACTGATAACGGATTTGAAACGATGCCTAAAAAGAATGCGGCAATTCCAATTATTGCAGCACCCACTATTGCTACAGCTGTTCCCAGAGGTGAAACCGCACCGTTGGTACCTGGATCAACCTTCTGAAGAGTTGTAATCAATCTTGGATGAGGGTCAAGCACCCCTATTTCAGATGCAAGAGTGTCGGCGGTTGCTGTTGCGATTGCACCGATGAAACCTCCAACGAACGGCAAATAATACCCTCCGAATGCAGCCATGAAACATGCGACAACACCGTTTGAGATTACGTTTTTGGAAGTTCTCCTCCCTTCAAACTGTCCCAAAGACCTTTTGTACTTTTTTGAATACTTGGTTGCAGCGAGGCTCATTATCAAAAAGAGAACAATTAAAAGCAGCCAGTTGACTCCAGCGGAAAATATTATCACGACTCCCATCACAATCATTACCACTGAGCCGAACAAATCCAGGGATTTCCTTTGATATGTAATGAAACCCAAAATAAATAAAAGGATTACATAAGCCCAATTAATCATTATCTCTTCCATCATATCACACTACTTTTAATTAATGTTTGTTGAAGATGATATATAAATTTATATTTTAAGATAATTCTGACCAAAACCATTACAAACAGATGAAATTTACAATCCAATATCAATGAAGATTTTGGCAGTGTTTTGAAAATCAATATACTGGAAATAACGCCTAATAATATTGATAGTTATTGGTATAACAACAATAATAATTAAACCTTAAACTAATTAAAATAGATATAAGATATAAAATCAATAAATCTAAACTGAGTAATCTACATCAAATGATAGATTTACAAAAAAAGAAGAAAAAGTAGGAAGATCAACTTCCTATTTATTTAACATACACTTTGCCTTTAACAGTATTGTACTGGTAAGTAGCTGAGTAAGCGTACTTTTTACCTTTCTTGAGCTTTTTGGTAATTTTAGTTTTTATAGTAACCTTTGCAATACCCTTACTGTTGGTTTTAGCCTTATAGGTTTTGCCTTTAAATTTGATTTTAATGACTTTACCTTTGATGGCTTTACCATTGGACCATTTGAGTTTAGCCTGAAGGACGAGTTTTTTGCCTTTTTTGACTGAAACTGTCTTTTTGACTAATTTAAAGGTTTGTTTTACCACAAGCTTGTTTTTCACTGTTGTGTTCTTGTATTCTGCAGTAATTGTGTACTTGCCAGGGTTCAAGTTAATTTTGAGTTTAGCATAACCGTTCTTATCTGTCTTACAGGAGTAACTTACGGTATGTACACTGATTTGGACAAATTCACCCTCACCTACAGGTTTACCATCATCACCGATAGCCCTTACTTTATACCAGGTTCCATCAAGGAAGTCCATTGTAATGTCCTTGTTTTCAATCAGACGTTTTACAATAGTTGTCTTAGCAGTGACTTGTTCACCAGTTACCGGATTGATACATGTTATATTATATTTACCTACAGGCAATTTGGATGTGTCCAGATAAGCAATACCCTGATTGTTGGTTTTTGCAGTGTAGGTCTTGCCGTTTACAACGAACTTGACTTCAGTGTCTGCAATCACATGTCCGGTTTCATCCAGGAATTCCGCTTTGTAGTCATACGGACTGCCCCATCCTCTGGTCATGTCGTTAGCAATAATTGACCTGAAGACTGAAACTGATTTAGTGATTTTTTCAGGTTCATAACGATCATTACCGCTGTATGAGATGTTCACATCATGGTTTCCTTCACTTACACCAGGCACTTTAATAATGTTTTCCCCACTTTTTACAGGAGCTGTTACGGTGACATTGTCAATAGTCACGGTCACATTACCGTCAGCGCCTTCAGGAACTGTCACTTTAACTGTCACATCTTCTCCAACAGGAACATTTTCCACTTCAGCTGCAATATTTGGATGTGCTTTGCTGCTTGAAGCATGGAAGTCTTTGGAAGTGGAGTTTCCAAGGTATTTGTCATCTCCAAGATAGTTAACCTTAGCAACGTAGTCTCCAGTGTGTGTGATTGGAACGGTAACTGACTTGTCACCGGCAGTCAAGTTGATTCCGTAGTCAACTCCATCAACATTTACGATCACATATCCTTTTGCATCCTCTGGCAGGGTTACTGTTATTGTAGCTTGACCATTAGTGGAGTTGTCCACTTCAACAGATATTGGAGCAGGGTTTTTGGATACTGTGAAGTTTACAGTGGTTGAATTAGCCATGTACCAGTCGTCTCCATCATATTCTGCAATAACTGTCTTGTTGCCTGAAAGCAATCCGGTTATTTCGAATTCTGCTTTTCCGTTTGAAGGTTTTGCAGAGTAGGTTTTACCGTTGATTTCAACAGTCACATTGCCTTTAAGGTCTTCAGGAACATTTACAGTCACTTTAACGGTTTCACCAACCTTAGCATCTTTGACTTCAATGCTCATTGGTGTTGCATGTTTAGGAATTGTCACATTAGCATTTGTTGTTGCAGGAGTGTAGTTCTTATCACCTGAGTAGGTTGCAGTTACGTTATATGTTCCAGGATTCTCATCAGTCAGGTCGAAAGTTGCGGTTCCGTTAATGACTGTGGAAGTGTAGTCAGTACCATTGATTGTAATGGTTACATTTCCGGTTGCATCCTTAGGAACAACAACCACAACTGTACCGTTACCTTCATCAACCACTTTGATATCTGAAGGGTCGGTTTCAGCAGGTTTGACTGTTAATGAGGTAGTTGTGTTAGCAGGCAAGTATTTGTTATCACCGTTATAGGTCACTTTCACTTCATGGTCTCCGACAGGAACGCCAGGAACAAGTATTTCATTTTCACCACCATTGATTGGAACTGTTCTTGTGATATTTCCAATAGTTACTGTCACATTGCCTGTAGCATCCTCTGGAACTGTAACCTTGATTACTGCAGGATCTCCAACAGTAATGTTTTCAACACTTGAAGTGATTTCAGCATCATCCACTTTGGATACGATTAATTTAACTGTATCGTTAATGCTTTGGAGATATTTATCGTTTTCAAGGTAAGTTACGTTAATATCATATGTACCATTACCGAGTCCGGCAATTTCAAGCTGACCAGCGCCACTGGTTAATTTGACCATGTAGTCTTTTCCATAAACAGTGACAACAGCCATGCCGCCATAATCATTTGGACCGGCAATTTCGATTATTGCAGTTTGTCCAACTTTTATTGGATCTGCAGTTACATTCACATTTGAATTGTTCTTGATAACATCGAATTCCTTGGTTGTGCTGTTTGCAAGGTATTTGTCTGATTCCTTGATTGTTGCTGTAATGACGTAGTGTCCAGCAGGCAATTCATCAGCAGGAATTGAAATATTACCGTTTACAATTGAATATTCTTTACCATTAATTGTTACATTAACAGCAGTATTATTTTGAATAGTTATGTTGAATGCTTCACCAACATAATATTCTGGGTTTACAGTTATATTTACGCTTGAGGCACGTTTTGTAATATTGAATGAAACAGTTGAGCTGTTTCCATAATATTTGTCATTTTCATAGACTGTAGCTGTAACAGTGTACTCTCCAGCAGGCAATTTGGTAGTGTTCACTACAACTTTACCGTCGACAACTGGATATTCTTTACCGTTGATTGTTACAACAACAGACGTATTATTATTAATAGTTATATCGAATTCGTCACCAACAAAGTGGTTTGGAATCTCATCAATGCTTACAGTAGAGTTATGCTTAATCACAGTTACAGTGGTTGAGTTGAATCCTTCATAGTATTCATCGGTTTCAGCAGACCTGACAATGATTGTAGCAGTTCCTGCAACAGTTACATTGTAGGTGTACTTGCCGTCTTTAAGCTCAACAGTCACACCGTTTACAGTCACATTTACAGGAGTTGAATTGGTGACTGTGAACACGATATTATTGTCAACTTCAACAACTTTAGGAGCATCAATGATGATTATAGGAATTTCTTTGTCTTTAACTGAGAATTCATCACTTGTAGCATTTACTGGGTTGTACTTGTCGTCTCCTAGGTAGTATGCCTTAGCAGTGTAATCACCAATAGGCAGGGTCACATTCAATTGAGCGACTTTGTTAACAATAGGAACAGTGTAGTTGTGTCCATCAACCTCAATAATGAGTGATCCAGCAGTTACGTTACCCATAGTCACAGTAATTGTAGCAGCTTTGCCAACACCGACATTGACATCTGGAACAGTAATGCTTGCGATTGTAGCATTGTGTTTAATGATGTCAAACTCTTTGGTTGTGCTGTTAGCATAATACTTGTCATTCTCAGCAATAGTAACAGTTACAATGTAGTGACCGACAGTCAATGCAGTGGTGTTGATAACGACTTTACCGTCTGCAACTGAGTACTCTTTACCGTTAATGGTTACGACTACAGCAGTATTGTTAGTAATTACAATATTGAAGTCAGATTCAACCTCATAAACTTTACCAACATCAATGCTTACAGTAGAGTTATGTTTGACTACAGTGAATACTGTTGAATTTGAAGCCTGAGTGTAGTAATCATTTTCTGCAACCTCAGCAGTGATTGTGTAGTTACCAGCAACAGTGCCATTGAATTTATATACTCCATCAACAGGAGTTACAACAACACCATTAACTTTCACGACCAAAGTGGAATTACTGTTGGTAGTCACAGTAAATGTCAAGTTATTATCAATTTCAACAACCTTATCTGCAGTAATATTTACCCAAGCGGCAGTCTTGTTGATTACATGGAAAGCATTGCTTGTGTTGGTTGAAGCATTATATTTATCATCACCAAGGAAGTATGCTTTAGCAGTGTAATCACCAACAGGCAAGGTAACGTTCAATTTAGCAACGCCATTGCTGAGAGCAACAGTGTAGTTGATTCCGTTCACTTCAATAATCACATTTCCGGAAGTCACATTAACTGATGTTACTGTGATTGTTGTATTCTTGCCCACCACAACACTTTCAGGTGTTGCAACAATAATCAAGTCTGAACTATTTTTAACAATGAGCAATGAAGTTGAGTTGATGTTTGAAGTGTAGTTTTGATCACCTTTGTAGAACACAACAACATTATGGTTTCCACTAGCCAAACCGGTTACATTTAATGAAACAGTATGGTTAACGATTGTTCTTTCAAACATTTGTCCGTCAACGTATATTGTTACGTTTCCGGTTGCGTTTCCGGATACTGTAATGTTGACTGTAGCATTTTCACCGACTTTTGCAGTGGTTGTGTTTATTGCAATAGCAGGAGTTGCCTGATCGATTATGAACTTGTCACTGGATGACTTGTTGGTGTAGTTTTCATCACCAGGGTAGTATGCATTTACTTCATGCAGTCCAGCGGAAAGGTTGTTTAATCTTAATTCTCCAACACCATCGGTTAGTTTAACAGTGTAGTTTACTCCATCGATTTCTAAAGTCACATTTTCTTTTGCATTTTCAGGTAATGTCACAGTGATTATTGTATCTTCACCGTATTTATGTGCTTCAACATCAATGTCAAGTGTCCAGTCATCAGTCGGCAGGACATGGAATATTGTTCCGTTCTTGTCTTTTGAAGCATATCTTTCATTACCGTTATAAGTTACGTTAACTTCATGTTGGCCAGCTTTTAATCCTGCAATATCAGTTAATGTTGCAATTCCATTTGTAATATTAACTGTTCCCTTGTTAACACCGCCAATGTAGATTGTCACGTTTCCGGTTGCATCGCTTGGCAATGTGACAATTACAGTTGCGTTTTCACCGTAAGTAATGTTGTTTGCAATCACTGTGATATTGTAGTCTTCAATCGGTTTGACTGTGAAGTTTGCTTCAGCAGTGTTTACAGTGTAGTTGTCAGTGGATATACCATAGTAGGTTGCTCTTACAGTGTAGTTTCCTACTTTTAGGTTTTGAGGATATACAACAGCTTGACCATTTGTTACATTCTTGAAGTAGGTGTCTCCGCCAATGATTTCAATTATCACATAGCCGGTTGCATTCGCTGGCACTTTAACTGTGATGTTACCGTCTTCGCCAACAGTAATGTTTTGAGCGGTTACGTTAACCATTGGAGCTCTTTGACCTACATCGAATTCTGCCATTGATCTGTTTGCAGTCAGGTTTCTGTCTCCATCATAGAATACCCAAATGACTTTGTGTCCGACTGTTAAATCAGAAGTGTTGAATCTTGCAATTCCATCTTTAATTTCTGCAGTGTGGTTTACACCGTCAATATTGATTGTCACGTTGCCGGTTGCGTTTGTAATAATTTCACCAGCAGCGTCTTTAATTGTAATATTTATGTATTCTGTATCCCAAACGGTGATGTCATGTACATCAACATCCAATTCAGTGCCGATTTGGAATACCTCAAAGTCAGTAGTGACTGTATCATCAGAATAGTTATCGTTGCCTGAGTAGATAACTTCAACAGGATAATTTCCGACAGCTAATCCTGCAACAGTTAAGTTGACTTTGCCTTCAGTTATTGTTAATGGCTCGCTTTCAGTTCCATTAACTTTTATAATTATAGTTCCTGTTACCCCATCAGGAACAGTTACTGTAATGTTAGCGCTTTCACCATAGTTGATATCTTCAACTGTGACGGTAAGTACAGGTGCTTGCCTATATACTGTGAAGTTAGTTTGAGCGGTGCATACTGAGTAGTTTCCATCACCATTATATGTTGCTTCAACAGTGTAGTTGCCAGCAGGCAATATTGTGCCCGGAAGAGTTACTTTGCCATCAACAATTTCCTGCTCTTCATATACAAGGATTGTGTCATTTACTTTAATTGTTACATTTCCAGTAACGCCGTCAGGTAAAATTACAGTAATTACAGTTTCATTTCCATAAGTTACATTGTCAACGTCAATTTCAATAGCTGGCTTGATTTTAGTTACATTGAATAATGTTGAATTTGTTGAATTGTAATATTTCTTATCTCCATTGAATATTACAGTTACGTTGTAAGTTCCAACAGCTAAATCAGAGACATTTACTTGTGCAGATCCTCCAACCAGTTCTACAAGGTATGGAGTGTCATTAATCAATACTTTTATAATTCCTTCAGCATCCTCCAGAAGAGTGATGTTGATGATTTCAGTGCCTTTGAATGTGATATTAGCTGTTTCTATTCCAATGGTTGAGTTGTATTTAGTTACATTGAATCTGTCTTGTGCCCATGAAGGTGCATATATTTCAGTACCCTCATATGTAGCAAACACATAATTTATTCCATCTTTTAGCTCTGTAGCATTAAATTCGACGAAAGTTGAATTGTCTACAGTCTGCAGGGTTAACTCATGAGGTATACCATTAATGTAAAGAGTTATATTCCCTTCACCTTTAGGCAATATGGTTACCTTAATTGGAACTGTTTCGTTAATGTAGTATAATTTTTCAGAGTCAACGTCAAGCACTAAAACAGTTTGTGTTTTTTCAGTTACATTTGCCTCAGTTGAATTTGTAATATTATAATAATTGTTATCTCCATGATATGTTGCATTGACAGTGTAGTTTCCAATTGGTAAACCGTAAATAATGGTCATTCCTTGACCGTTACCGAGATATATTGTTGCTGTTCTGTCTTCAACTTGAATTGTCACATTTCCGGTTACATCTGTAATGTTATACTCACCATCCATTACAGTCACATTTACCAGCAAGTTGTATCCTATACCGGTTACGTTAAGTAGCATTACTGGAGTTATTTTGGTTATTTCCAATATTGCGGTTGTATTTGATTTATCATATTTCACATTACCGTTATAAACAAAGGATAAAGTGTGATTGCCCACAGGCAAGTAAACTCCTTCAACCAATGTGGACATATTAATGGAACCTTTGGAATTATCTAAAGTAATATTTGCAATGAATGTATCTCCAATATATACAGATACGTTACCGGTAGCTCCCTGAGTCACATTTACATTTAGGGTTGAATTTGAGTGGTATGTAGTTTTGTTTGCAGATGCATTGACCTGTGAAGCAGATCTTGTAGTGGCTTTTATTATAGTATAATATGTATCATCATTGAGTTCTGATTCAACATACATTTCGTGATAATTAGTATCACTGATAATGTCAGCCAGATTTAAGTAAACTTTACCGTCATTGTCTGTTAAAATATTTTGCTCAACTAACTTTCCATCACCGCCATATACTCTAACAGTTAGGTTTTGACCGCCTTCCGGAGTATCTTGAGCAGTTGTGGTTGGCCATGTAATTTTACTTGCTCCAGAGTTGGTTTCACCACTTTTATCCCAATAGGTTACATTGGTACAGTATAACTTGGTCCCTCCATTGAGATAAATTGCATTTAAGTATTTATCCTTACCTTTGAACAATACGACAATTTTTCCAGTAGATTCATCGAAACTGATGTCAAGTGAACTTGAATTAGCCTGATTTTCCATTAAATAAACATCAACTAATGTGATGTCTTTATCTGCCCAAATGGCTGAACCTGTAAATGCCTTGTTGCCTGTCATGTTGACATTCTGGATTGTAGCAGTACCTGCAGTAACATAAATACCACCACCCCTTTCAAGCGCAGTATTATTTATAAATTCCATATTCTGGATTTTAATGCCTGCTTTATTCCAGTATAAACCTCCACCGGATGTTGCAGTGTTATTTATGAAAGTCAAGTTATCATAACTGAGGTCTGCTGTAGTATATAATCCACCACCATACCCTGATGCAGTACTGTTAGCAATTGTAGTATTATATATGAAGAATTTTTTTTCAGCCCATATACTACCACCATTACCATTATTAGCAGTATTGTGATCAAAAGTACAATCAATGAATGTGATATTTGTTCTGGTATCATAAACAGTAACAGCACCACCTTGATTTGCAGTGTTATTGATAAATGTTACATTTTGTAATATTACAATGTCTGCTTGTTTGACTTGAATTGCTCCACCACCATTGGAATTTTGACCAATAGATTGAGCGACATTGTTTATGAATGTGGTATTGACAATTAAAATTTTACGTCCATTAGTATTACTTTGGACATATAGTGCACCTGCTTCTTTTTCAGAATAACAGTTTATGAATTTGGAATTGCTGATAGTGTACGGATCATCTACTCTTAAATAGATAGCTCCTCCTTGAATCCATACATCACCAGTATTGGTTGTTTCAATATAATCTCCATCAAAAATACAGTTATCGATTACTGCAAAGTGACATTTATCCCAAAGGATAGCTCCACCATCAGCCTTAACAGTTGACTGAACAGAGTTATTGATGAACTGGGAATCTTTAATTGTACCATAATATCCACCTTCAGACCAATAGATAGCTCCACCACCTTTAGTGTTTGAACCTGAATTTGCATAAGCAACATTTTCCAAGAATATACAGCCAACAATAGTATTATTTCTGGAATTTTTACCACCGTGCCAGTACATTGCTCCACCGTCACCTCTAGCCTCATTGCTTGTGAAGTTGGAGAAGTATACATTTGAATATGAACCTGTGGAATATAATGCACCACCATCAACATAAGCATATCCTTCTTTCACGGAAGAATTGGTAACATTACAGTAATCTCCTTCTAAGTAGAGTCCACCACCTTGGTAAGCGCTTGCATTTTCAATCTCAGAACCGATAATATTAGCATTGTTACCTTTTATGTATACTGCACCACCTAAATTATTAGCGGTATAACTATTTCCAGTTTTTGCAAAAGTATTGTTTAAAGTTGAGTTTATAACTGATGCATTTACACCATCAATATATATTGCTCCACCTTTTCTTGCAGATGAATTATCGATAGTGGAATTTATAACTCTAACGTCATGACCTATTATGTATATTGTTCCACCATCAGAGCTTCTAGCTTCTGAATTATTAAAGTTACAACCAACAAGATCCACATCATGCCCTGTGATGAAAATAGTACCACCGAAATTTTCACCATTATTATTTTCAGTGAAACTGTCTGTGAAGTTAGAATTAGATATCTTTGTATAGTTACCAATTATTGAAATTGTACCTCCTTTAGAAGTATGTTTCTTTGTAGTGCTACCAACTTCATATGAACTGATACCCTTGTTATTTACAAAGACACAACCATCAAGAGTACCATTATTACCTTGCCAGTATACAGCACCACCATCATCTGCAGCAGTACCGTTAATGAATGTTGAATTATAGATTTCAGTTAAGAAACCTGTGATATATATTGCACCACCATCTTCATATGCATAGCTGTTTGTGAAATTAGAACCAATGATTGTGGCATTATCTCCACTAATGTAAATAGAACCACCTAAATTAGCAGAAGAATTATCAAATGAAGAACTGATAATTCTTGTATGATTACCAAGAACATAAATTGCTCCACCATATCTGGCGTTTGAACCCTGAATAGTTGCATTTATGAGGCGAGTATTGTTTCCGACAATGTCCAATGCTCCACCGACATTCTCAGCGGAATCATCATTTACACTACATAAATAGAATTTAACATTAGAAATGTTTACATTGTTACCTGTGAGGAACAGACCCCCACCTTCAACTTCAGCATAACTGTTGCTAATTTCCATTACGTCAATTGTCATGTTTGAACCTGTTACAATTAAGGTTCCTCCTTTGGAGTGGGAAGTACCCTCACTTATTCCTCTGTTGTTGTTGGCAGTTAAATTATATATTTTACCGTAATTACCGGCCCAACAGAGAGCTCCACCGTCATCTCCAGCAGTGTTGCCGTCATATGAAGTGTTGTAAACTCTACCATAATCACCCTCGAAATATACGGAACCACCATCATTTTTCGCATAGTTTTCGGTAAATGATGAATCTTGGATTGTACCGTTGTATCCTTTCCATACAACTGCACCACCAATACCGGTTTTAGCGTTGTTGTTTTTGAAGGTTGAATTTAATATCCTACCTTCACGTGCTCCTACGTAGAAGTTTACAGCACCACCGTTGGTTTCAGCAACGTTATTTTCAAAGAAGGAATTGCTGAATGTCACGTTCATACAGTATCCTTCAAGGCTTCCTTGCAGGAATACAGCTCCACCACGGACTGCAGCGTAGTTGTCTGTGAAATTACAGTTGTCAACGATACCATTTGATCCTGTCCATATTACAGCACCACCGTCACCACCGGTTGTGTTGTATCCGTATGAACTTGATGCGTTTACAAGACCTAATGCCCTGTTGTCATCAAAGTTTGAGTCTATGATTCTACCTCTTTCACCATACCAGTAAATAGCACCACCAGACCTTCTAGCAGTGTTATTGATGAAAGTTACACTATCAACCAAACCATCATTAGCACCTTCACTCCAATCAATAGCACCACCGTTGGTACCTGCAACGTTGTTAGCAAAGTAATCGTCTTTAAATATAGTATCATCACAAGGCTCTGTCGCACTACCTTGCAGGAATACTGCACCACCACGCTTAGCGGCTGTGTTGTTTACAAAATTAGAGTAATATACCTTACCTAATCCACCGGACCACATTACAGCACCACCATCACCACCATATGTAACATTACCATAAACATCGGTAGCATTAGCTATACCAAGTGCCCTATTTCCATAGAATCTAGCGTAAGTTATTGTACCATCGTGACCGTTCCAGAAGATTGCACCACCGGATCTTTTAGCAGTGTTATTAATGAAGGTTACATTATCAACCAAACCATCATTAGCACCTTCACTCCAATCAATAGCACCACCATTGGTACCTGCAGTGTTATTTCTAAAGTAAGAATTTTTAAATACTGTATTGGTACAGTTTTCTTTAGATGTTCCCTGTAAAAAGATAGCTCCACCACGTTTAGCAGCTTCATTATCAACAAACCTACAATCATCAACAATACCATTAGAACCAGTCCAAATTACAGCA